>JADJNZ010000008.1 GCA_016714015.1 Gemmatimonadota bacterium | reverse complement strand
CGCTTCCAGTCAGAGTGGACGTACCACGCGCGATTGTTCACCCTAAAGGCTGACCTCGAGTCAGTCTTTCTCGAGACTCCGGCGAATGACACTTCGTCGACGTTTCGCCTCTCGGCTGCCCGCGTCAATTCGCGTTCAGGAGTGCTGGTCCACCGAAACCGCACTGCGTCCGCTAGTGACGCGGGAGCAGGAGTTCAGTGCCTCGAGCGTGTTCCGGAGTGCCAGGAGCATGGCTCTATCGGCCTTCATATTCTGAGCGAGCCAACTGAGGTACTCGAGGCGCACGCTCTCACTGCATGGGTGGAGAGTGGGTTCTCGTATGCTCTCGGTGACGCTGAATGCTTGCGTCGATCGGGCACAGCGAGAAGGGTGTGCCTTTCTCTCACGCAAGAACACGGAGTGCAAGTAGGGATGCGTCCTGACCTAAAGTCGGTGGTGTGTGCCGATGAAAGGGGACTTCTCACCCACGCGTGAGTCTCCGGTGCCCTGACCTTCGCGTCACTCGCCGACTGCGCGCTCTGTCAGTCGCACCTGAGCGCGCTGGATTCGTTGCAGAGGCTTCGGCGCATTCCGGTTGAATCCGAGTAATCATGGTACTGCGACGCAGAGTGCCGATGATGGCGGCGTCCGTTCTCCAAGTTGCCAAAGCGCGACTCTTTGCCGCGATGTTGGCAACAAATCTGGCGCACTGCGGAGGTTTCACGCACGCTATTCAAAGCGTGCCGCCGATGGCGAGCGCGTACTCTATATGAACGACCGACTGCTAAGCAATCTGCAGGAAGCGGCCGCGCTCCTCGGGGGAGCTATCTTCCATCAGCCGCGCGTCGGTAGCCGATACGATGCGGAGAGTTCCGCGGCCGTGACGGGCGCTGTGAATATGCGCGAGCAGCCACGCCGATGCGGCAGCCGGCCTCGGGATTCCCGCTACCGGGCGATCGTCTGCAGATCCGTACCCCGCCTCGACGCTGTCAGTGGCCATCCCCATACCGACTTGGACGTGGTGCTTGCGGTACTCAGTCGGCGATCTGGCGGGCAGCAGTCGCATGTCGACGACTTTCTTCGGTGGCTCGCGGCACTCTCCGGCCGGGCCGCGCGCCGTCATCTCCTTCGCTCGGACGCATGGGGGTCGCGCGAAGGACCTTGAGCGAGCGCTCGCTCGCGTCCAAGGCCCGACTGCGTGGACGTTGCTTCGCCACGCGCGCCGCCCTCGTTTGACCTGACGCGCAGCGGTTGCGCAGCCGCGGATCCTGCTTGGGATCTGCTGTTCCTCTTCAAGAAGGACTGTCGCACGGTGGTCCGCGTAGAACTTGGAGCGAACCTGTCCTCGTTGACGGAATCGATGCTACCGGATGAACCCCGGTGACCCCATCGTGGGCTACCGGACCGGGAATGCTCAGGCGCCCCATTCCCGCACTGTCGCCTGCGGGATGTCGGTGCAGCGGTCGGGAGAGGGAGGTGTGTGCACCCGCAAAGTTGAAGCCCGCTGCATCGCCAGAGGAGTCTAGTATGCTCCGTCGCCTGATTATTGTCACACTGCTATGTGCCTCGTTGTCGGGCTGCCGACGTCCGAGCGCCGACGTGCGGCCGGTTCCGAGCTACGTTGGTGTCTCGAGATGTCCGGTTGTAGCTCGATGAAGCCTCACGGGAAGCCGCGGTCGGTGAGATAGTGGAGGTACGAATCAGTCGTGGAGGTATCCTCCTATCCCCGCCCGCAGACTCCGGGTGCCCCCTGTACGGCCTGTGGTGCGTGAGGCAGCGTGGAGACCGTGCCGACCTGACGAGTCGTCCGCACGTGCGGCTGGTTCCGGTGGCGTACGTGGCTGGGGGCACTGAGCACTCCTCGACGCACCATCGCCGGGGTTCGAGCCACGGATTCGCAAACCCGCCCGGCAATACTCACCTGCAGATATGTGTCGCACGTGGTGGGCAGTTGGTCTTCCCATAAGATAGCGTCCGTCTCGGCCCTGCGGTTCAGGCGCGTTCAATCCCGCGACTGCGGACGTTGGGCCGAGCGTGCCGAGCGTGCCGATCGTGCCGAGAGTGCCGAGTGTGCCGAGCGTGCCGCGAGTGCCGAGCGTGCCGAGCGTGCTGAGCGTGCTGAGCGTGCTGAGTGTGCTGAGCGTGCTGAGCGTGCGTGTGCCGTGGCGGGCTGCCACTAGCCTGATGCCTGATCCGGAGCCGGCGGCGGCCCAGGTGGGGATCGCGACGGTACTGATCGGCGGGCCGGGGTGGAACCGGCGGACGATCATGGCGCCGCTGGCGAGCGGGGTGATCGCGTACAACGGCGTGAAGATGTTGCGGCCGGCGGTGGGGAGTTGATGGACCGTCATCCCGGCGACGCGGTGGTGCAGGAGGCGCGGTGGATCGCGGCGACGGTGCCGGGCGTGGCGGCGATCGAGAAGACGGTGGTGCGGAAGACGGGGCCGCGGTACTACATCGAGATCCATGTGCAGGCGGACGGCGCGGTGACGCTGGACCGGGCGCACGCGATCGGCGGGCATGTGAAGGCGAAGCCAAGGCCGAGCTGCCCGGGACGACGGGGGTGGTGGTGCACATGGAGCCGTACGAGGAGGGTGAGGGGCCGACGGCGAACGAGCGTGGGGGATCCGGGCGGCTGACCTGCTCGAAGTCGCCGATCCCGTGGAAGATCCGATGGAATCTCTGAAGATCGAATGGACGTCGATGAAGACGACGTGGACATCGTGGAAGGCGATGTGGAACTGCTGCAACGCGATGTGGACGGGCCGGAAGGCGATGTGGACGGGCCGGAAGGCGATGACGGGCTGGAAGGCGATGTGGACGTCCAGGGGCGACGTGGACGTCCGGGAAGGCGACGTGGACGTCCGGGAAGGCGACGTGGACGTCCGGAAGGCGACGTGGACGTCCGGAAGGCGACGTGGATGTCCGGGGAAGGCGACGTGGACGTCCGGGAAGGCGATGTGGACGTCCCCAAGGCGACGTGGACGTGCTGGAAGGCGATGTGGACGTCCTTGGCTGGGCGACGTGGACGTCCTGGCGATGGACGTGCCGGAAGGCGATGTGGACGCGCGGCGGAAGCGCGAGCAACGTGGGTCGAGGCCTGTACGGGATCTTCTAGTGTGAGGCCATACTCACCCTGGAGAGAGGGGAGAGATGGCCAGACTGGAAGGAGTTCCCTGAGTTCGACCCCCCGGGCGATGGATGCGCTGATCGGGAAGACGGCGACGCCGGAGGACCTGTCAGCGCTCTTCCGGTTCATGCAGAAGCGGATCGCCGAGCGGATTCTCGCGGGCGCGCGACTGAGCATCTCGGGTACGCGCCGGGGAGGAGAAGCTGGCGGGGCAGGCGAATCACCGGAACGGGCGACGCCGAAGACGGTGCTGACCGAGTCCGGGCGCCGCCGCTCGAGATCCCGCGCGACCGCGAGGGCACGTTCCGGCGCAGCTCGTGCCGACCGGCGTCCGGCGGCTGCCGTAGTTCGGACGCGGAACGTGCTGTCGCCTATGCGCGCGGCGTCTCGGTGCGCGAGATCCAGGAGGCACTTGGAGCAGCTCTATCAGGTCGAGGTCCTGCGCCGAGCGTGATCAGTGCGGTGACCGCCGAAGTGATGGAGGAGGTGGACCGCCTTGAAAGAAGCAGCGGCCGCTCGACTGCGTCTACCCCGTCGTGATCTTTGACGCGCGTTGCGCGTGAAGATCCGGGACGAAGGCGTGGTCCGGAACAAGGCCGTCTATCTGGCACTGGGTGTCGATCGCGACGGGCACAAGGACGCTCGGCCTCTGGATCGAGCAAACCGAGGGGGCTAGCTTCTGGCTCCGCGTGATGACTGAGAGAGCTCAAGAGCCGCGGGGTCGAGGACATCCTGATCGCCCTCGTCGATGGCCTTACTGGGCCCGGACGCGACTACGACGGTCTTCCCGCAGGCGCAGGTGCATCACTGCGTCGTGCACTCCGTGCGGCAGAGCCTCAACTTCGTGAGTTGAAGGAGCGGAAGCGTTCCGCTGGCGGCGGCCCTCCGCACGATCTACCGCGCGCCCACGGAGGGGGCGGCGCTCGCCGCCCTCGAGGCCTTCGCGGCGAGTCCGGCGGGGACCAAGCATCCGGCAATCGTCGCGCCTGGCGCCGGCACTGGCCGCACGCTGCCCCGGTCTTCGCGTACCCGCCGGCCATCCGGCAGCTCTTCTACACGACAGCGCGATCGAGAGCTTGCACACGCAGCTCCGAAAGATCGTGAAGACGCGCGGCCACTTTCCGACTGATGAGGCCGCGACCAAGCTGTTTCACTGCGCTCCGCAACATCACGCGGAAGTGGCGGCGCGCGGGAATCACGCCTTGGCGTCGCTATGCCGTAATTCGCCATGCTTCTCCGGCAGTCGCTTCACGGATCACGCCTGATTACCGCACCGGCCCCACACAGAAATCCGCACAGGCCCCAGTCGATGGGGCGGTCGCGCTCGAGAACGCGGTCGAACCCCTTGCGACTCGCGCCCCCTCGCGTGAGAGCGACCCGGAAGTCGCTCCCGCCTCACGAATGGTCGTTCGCCTGAACATTCCTGACGAACGCCGCCTGCGCTGAACCGCTCTGGACCACCAATTGCGAACGCCGCGTCGGCGCTTCAGTACTTCGAACTCCCGCCGCTTTCGCTGTCGAGCGTGCAACGAATCCGATATCGAGGCAACAGGTCGGGCGACTTCCCCCAATGCGCGTCGGGGTGTGCGCCGCCCCGCGGAGTCGGTCACGGCGCCCGCAACGACATCGCCTCCTGTTCGCCTTATGTGCGCTGGAGCCACCGTTCGGGCCAGTTCGGAGCGACGATCCCCGAAATGCTCCGGATCTCGCGGTTCGCCGCTTCATAGCTGATCGGTGCGAGAGGAGAAGATGCGTTCAGTACGCGCTCGTCCCACGTCAGCAGCCCGAATAGCGATGCTTTCGCCGCCGAAGGGCGCAACGCGATTCCGACGACCGGGCCGTCGTACACGTCGAAGGCCAACAAACGTTTGAAGGGGGTACGGGATCTCCTCGCGGGCCCGGACCGACAGTCTCATCGAAATCCGTCGCGGTGTGTACGGCCGAACAGTCGATTGAACGTGGTCGCCACTTCTTCCGTGACCGGTTTCGGAAGGATCACGGTATGATGCCCTGCACCGCTTCCGGTGCGTAAGACGGGAAACTCCGCTTCTTCGGCGCTCGACGCCGAACTCGCGCCTTGCCGCGTCGACTGCCAATCGACGACGGAGACCCCGTGCCCGAACCCAGGCATGGATTCGGCCTGGCGTGCCCCGTCGGCCAAAGTCGCCGCTGACTCCGAGTTCCTGCCGAACCGGTACAGCGTACCACCCGCAGCGCTACGTCCGACCGCGGTCGTGGCAGCGCCGACCAGATTTCCCGTTAGCTGTCCGATGGCCTCCCGGTGAGCGGCGGAAAGAACTCTGAGAACGGCTCGAGCCGCCAACTCCTCTCGGGATCGCTGGATCGAACCGGATATCCGCTTCCAGTCCCCGCGGGACGCCGGCAAAGCTGCAGAGGCCGAACGGATCGCTATCGTTGACCGGATCCCCGCCCGCGTATCCGTAGAGATTGAGTCCTCCCGCCACCCCGATCGGGTCGTCCTGCGTGCATGCAAGGAACTTCGAGGCGCCGACCTCGCATGTTCATCGACGCCGGCCGTCCACCCTACTCAAGGTCTCCAGTCGCTCTCGATCCGATCCACAAGAAGCGGGTGATTCCAGATGGTACCGATCGGCAGCTGCTTCTCCTCATCTGAAAGAACGGTACGCGGTTGGCGCAGCGAGGCGCCATCGGTGATGAGCCAAGTGAGCACCTGACCGTCCTCCGAAGTGTTGCCGACATAGCGCACCATCGAGGAAAGTGGACGCAGCGTCTCGGGATGAAATCCAACGACGCGGACCAGCCCCGATCGAGAGGCGGCGCGAACGGGATAGAACGCGACGAATCCGGCTGCAGCAGCGGCGACCGCCTTCGCAACGTCATGCGACTCGTGGATGCCTGGCAGCACCAGAATCGCATCGCCGAGGGTCTCGTGCTTCGAGGTACGTGCAGAACGCCACTCCACGCGAGAGCGGGACCGCGATGACGTCGCCGGGCTGGGGGAGACTAGAGCCAGCCCGGTTATGGCGTTCGGGGCGCATATCCGATTTCTCGCAGTATGGCCAATCCCATGGCCTTCATCTTGTCGTAGTCAGGGTTGTCTCTTTCGACGCTGTTGAGCCGATTCACCAGAGCGCCGCCATCCTTCTTCGCCGAGGGTCTCAATCAATACCTGCTCAACACCGCGTGCTTGCATCCTGGTGAGTCCGCTGACGAGTGGTGCAATCTCTATCCTGTGCGGACCTTTGAGGTGCTCAGATGCGCGCCTCGCGACGTTGTTCGTGATCCCCACGTAGTCGCTCGCCTGCGAAATGGAGCGGTAGACGCTGTAAGTGACTCCAATCGCGGCGTTCGCCGCACCAACCCCGATCGCAACGACTCCGATACCGACCGTCGCGACGCCCGCGGCGGCGGCACCCGAAGCGACTCCCCCCGCGGCGGCTGCGAGAATGACGGCGCATGATGCTGGTTCCGGGCACAGGCCGAAAGGATCGCTGTTGTTTACCGGATCCCCAGCCCCGTATCCGTAGAGATTCAGCCCTCCCGCGACCCCGATCGGGTCTTCCTGCGTGGAATCGCCGCGCGGACGACTCCAAGCTCCGATGAAGCCGATCGCAGCCCCTGGGAAGCGACTCGACTTGGCGCTCCGCACGGCGGAGCCGCGAGATCGCAGTGCGCCAACCCCAATCGATGCTAATCAGTTGATGGGAATCGGTCGCGTGCGGCCTTCATCACGTGAAGGCGCCGGACTCCGACCTTCAACTCTATCATGCGAATCACCTCACCGACCGTGCGAACTCCTGCCAGTCGTCCTGCGGAAGCGCCATGCCTAGCGCGCGTTCCAGGCCCGGCACGAACAGAAAGCTGAAGTCGTCCTCATCCATCCTCGAGTCGTCTCGCAGCCTGTGGTCGATACGAACATCTTCCGCTACGAAGCGCGTCAGTTCGGCAATCTTGTTCACAACCAGGTCATGGATGCTCATCAGCACTTCTCCCTAGGTTCTCGGCTTGGAGGTCAGCACGTCGCGATCTTGGCCGCGTCGTACAGGAGAAGAACTGGCGCGGCGAGAGGCAGCTCGCCCGACGATTCCGAAGGCGCGACTCGTGCCGAGCACCTTGAGGCTCTCGAACTCGCATTGGGGAACAGGACATGTCCGCTGCAACCAATCACATTCGTGAACGGACTCGCACCCGCCATATTCGTCAGTCCCAACGCCTTCTTCTCCAGCGGTATCGCTCCGAGGAGAACTAGGTCCTTGACTCCGATTTGATCCGCCGCACACTGAGCCAGCGTCTCCTGTGCCTGACGATTGCGACGCTCGACGCAGATGAAACCGCCTTTGTTCGCCACTGTCTCGCGCCCTGCGTCGACCTCGTCCTTCGTACAGGGCGTGAGCCCAACCGGATCCGCGAAGTTGATCGGGTCCCCACCCGCGTACCCGTAGAGGTTCAGTCCCCCCGCGACCCCGATCGGGTCTTCCTGCGTGCAGTCGCGCCCTCTCTTCTCGCGGGTCCGACGGTGACGTGCAAAAAATGCCTGCCCATACTCGAGTCTCGGGGACGTCGTCGCTCCATTAGACTCGGCTACGTGGCCGAACTCCGTTCCGTCCGCCTTCCGCTCCCAACTGAACTGACACTACTGAGCTGACACTTATCGAACATCGACGCGGCGATAGAGATAGTCCCCGGCTCCTCGTCCGCCGCAAGTAGACGCAGGCTCCCACGGTGCAGGATGCCCGAGAACACGTAACCGTGCACGCCTTCGGTGGTGTCAGACAATAGAAATCGAGCGTGTCGCCCCTTGCGCACGTAGTGGCCGCTTCCTCGCGTCCACGCAGCTCCGCCGAGCGGTCTGAGCTGACGCAGTTGATGAAGAGACTGTCTACGCTGCTCCAGGAGGCGGAATCGAGCGTGAAGCGCCCCAGAACGGCCTGAGTGAACAAGAGCGCGAATTGGCTGCGCGCGACTCAAGGTCCTTCCGCCAACCCGCACGAGGCGGAAGGATTGGGGCGCATCGCCACCCGCGTGCGACGAGTTGATCGAGCTGAGGGCACACGCCGACGAAAAGGCGAGTGTAAGCACGAGCGAGCGCACGAGATGCCTCCCGGTCTGTGGAGCGGCTATGGTCGATTGTCCGGCTTGACGTCACTCGTGGGGTCCCGTCGGTCCTTGCCGATGTCGGGCATGCTCTGGTGCGGATCTCGAAATGCAGGCATCGGCGTACTCTCCGCGTTCCCAGTGTTGCCGACCGTACCGACCAGTTGGCCGGCGGCGACGTCCTGCCTTGATGAGCCCTGAAGGCTCATCAAGGTGCGCGTAGAAGGACCAGCTTACGGCCTTCCCGTCCGCGTTCTTGTGGGCGATCTCTACATAGTTGCCATAGGTCTCAGACGTGCCGACGGCAGAGACGGTGCCCTCGATCGACCGCCTTCACGGCCTGACCTCGCAGGGCGGCGAAATCGAGACCCCAGTGGTTCTTGGTGCCGTTGTTCCGCACCCGACCATACTCACCCACCCGGGCGTTCCCCGGATCTTCACGCAACCGGAGAAACAGCGCGAGGGGGCGCGCACACGGCCTGCCGGTGAGCTCCATTGGGCAAAGGCCGAACGGATCCGCGTTGTTGATCGGATCCCCAGCCCCATACCCGTAGAGATTCAGCCCGCCCGCGACCCCGATCGGGTCTTCCTGCGTGTGACGACGAGGGAGAAGAGTAACTTGCCGACGTTCGGTGGATCAGCTCAAGCGAAGTACGCATGCGACTCGGGTGCGGCGTCCCGCCACGGGCCGACAACCGCATCGTCGCGATCACCCACGCCACGTGCTACAGCACGACGAGTCGGCTCGTTCGCACCTCGTACCGCGCGTTGCGAGACGAGTTCACCGTGCTGAGGCGCTCCGCCTCAGCAGACGCAGCTCTCGGAGTCGAACACCTTCGTCACTGCTACGGTGCTGACAGGTCCGACATTCCGATGTCGAACCTGAGAATGACGTAGATCGGCCTGTGGTCGTGGCTCACGCGTACCCCCTTGCCCGTGGAAACAGTGCCCGATCAGTACTTGGTGGCGAGGTTCCCAATGTGCTCGCCGGTGCTTGCATTGTACATCGCCGGTTCGTC
Organism: Gemmatimonadota bacterium; assembly: GCA_016714015.1. Lineage (NCBI taxonomy): Bacteria > Pseudomonadati > Gemmatimonadota > Gemmatimonadota bacterium. The sequence goes on along the minus strand of JADJNZ010000008.1, from coordinate 193,122 downwards.
CGAAGATCACGTCGTCAGCTCCCCAGTCCGGCCGCCTCCTTGATCTTGTGTAGTCGATCACTCGCTTGCGTTTCGCTGACACCATGGTACTTCGCTAGATGCTTGAAGGCGTCTCCCTGCGCATTCGCTCCCGTGAACGGGTTCCCGGGGACATCAAGTTCACCCCCGCCAAGCCGGTCGAGCATCTTTGCGAAGGCGAGACCCGCGTCCAGACCGGAGCCGAGGATCGCGCCAGCGGCGGCCCCTGCCTTTGCCCCTCCCGCGGCTCCACCCACCGCGCAAACGAGGGCAGCGGGTCCACTCGGCGAACACGCCACGCCGGCTGAGATGGCACCGGCAAGTCCGCCACCCGCTCCGCCGGCCGCCGTGAACAGAACCGTGAAGTAGCCCGGTGGGCAATCGGTCGGGTCAAGCTGATTCGTGTTGGGGATTCCGGGGCACAGTCCGAGAGGATCCGAGAAGTTGACCGGATCTCCACCCGCATACCCGTACAGATTGAGCCCCCCCGCGAGCCCGATCGGGTCTTCCTGCGTGAATCGCCCACTGACCGGATCATAATACCGATTCCGGCGATACAACGTTCCGGTCGCGTCCTTCCCGTCCGTCACCAGCGAGCCGAGCCACTTGTTCGCGGCCGGCGGAGACTGGCGCGAATCGGGTGCCAGCCACATCCGTCACCGCCGCGGGCCAGACCGTCGAGGCATCCGCCGTCCCCGCACCGGCCCCTGGCCCAAAAGTGGCACCCGCGATGTTCCCGCGCCAGTTCCGGTGCAGCACCCGGGCCCGGAAGTTCTCGCTCCCCGCCTTCCGCCAGAGCAGCACCGGAGCATCGATCGCCCCGGTCTGCGTGTAACGGACCGTCCCGTACCACTCACTCGTTGGGATCGACTCGCCGACGTTGCCGTCAGTCTGCTGCCAGCCACCGACCATCCGGTCCTCGAAGAGGATCTGATCTCCGTCCCAGGTGGTCCGGAGGTACTGCTGCTGGCAGTGCACCGGCGTATCGAACGTCTCCGTCTCCCAACAGTGCTCGAGGGAGTCGACGCGCGTCCGCACCACCACGCGGCGGCCGAGGGCGTCGTACCAGTACTCGTCGAGGATCGTGCGGTTCTCCGCGTTCACCGGCATCGTCGTGCGCTGCGCGTAACGCAGGCGCTCCGTCGCGTCGAAGAAGTTGTAGGTCCAGGAGTGCCCCGTGAGTGCGCGGCCGGTGATCAGCGCCGTGTCCGAACCGCCGCCGGGGAGCGGATACTCGTCGAGCATCCCCGCGCGGCGGATCAGGATCTGGTACACGACGTTCCCGGAGTTGTCGTACTCGATGCCGAGTGAGTCCGTCACCGGGATCGCCGGCGCGAGGATCTCCGGCATGACGCGCCCATCGGGCATGAACTCCCCGACTCGGCGGACGAGCCGGTGGCCGATGTAGGCCGAAGAGTCGCGCGACTCCGTGTTCGAGGTGATCGAGTTCCGGTTGGCGTGGCGCACCAGCTGGTTCCCCTGCGCGTCCATGCGGATCTCGTCGGTCACCAGCGGACGCTCCGAGTCATCGTTCGCACTGGCGACGACCTGCCCCAGCGCGTCATACGCGAGGCGCATGCCGGCCTGGCCGGCGTCGAGCATCACGGTGCGACCACGCACGCTGATGCGTTTGCCGCGTGGATCATACTGGATGGTGTCGCTGAACCCTTCCTCGGCCCGGATGGTCGGCCGTCCCTCGATGTCGTAGGTCCACGAGGCCGTGACGCTCGCCGAGGGCACGCTCTGGGTCCGCAGGCGGCCGAGTGCGTCGAACGAGAACGTGACGACGACGGAGTCGCCCCCGCTCACCGCCCGGTCCGTGGTCGATGCGAGCTGGCCGAGCGCGTCGTAGGCGTAACGCTGCGTGCCGGACAGGTGGTCGGTGCGCGAGGTGCGGCGTCCCGAGAGGTCGTACGCGTAGGACAGGACACTCCGCCGGGTCGCCTCGAACGGCGTCGTCGCACCGATGTCATAGTTGCGGATCCAGGTCGTGTCCGCCCGGAGCGCGCCATTGGGGAAGTAGCCACGCCGGATCCGCACGTCGGGATTGTCTGCCTGTACCAGCCGACCAGCGGCGTCGTACCCGAAGACCGTGACCTCGGCGGGAATGATGAGGTCCGGCGAGCTCAGGTAAGGCGCGATCCGCGTGCCGTGATCCGGCACGTAGACGGTGTCGTTCTGCCAGGGCCACTCCGCCGGGAAGTTGAGCGCCGGCATATTCTTGCACTCGCTGCACCAGGTCCGCGCGTAGGTCACCGCGGGCGTGGTGCGCGTGATCACGCGGTTCAGGGCGTCATACGCCGTCCGCACGGTGAGATTGCGGCGGCTCGTCGTGCTCACGACGTTCCCCGCCGGGTCGTAGGTGAGCGTGTCGACGCCCGACGTGTGCCATTCGTGCTTCCCGGTCACCCGGCCGGCGGCGTCGTAGACGACCCACGTCTTTGCGGTCGCACCGGAGGACGAGTCCGGCATGGTGAAGCGCGCGACCGAGAGCGCACGGCCTTCAGCATCGTACTCGGTCTTGACGACGGACGTGCGCGCTGAGGCAGTGCCACTGAGACTGGCCACTGGCAGTAGCGACCAGCCGACGGCCGGCGCGATCGTCTCGGCGCGCACGACACGGCCCATCAGGTCGTGGACCACTCGCTCACGCACTCGCAGCCCGCCGATCAGTACCGTATCGATCGGCGTCCAGACCGACGTATCCGCCCCGATCGAGTTCTGCTTCATCTCCGTCACGAACCCGAGCGCGCTGGTGCTCTTCCAGAGGTTCCCGAGCGTGGATTCGTAGGTCAGCGTCGCGACCGTGCCGGCCGCGGTGCTCGTGACCGTCGTGAGCCGCCCGTTGGCGTCGTAGGCAAAGCTCACCTTCGTCGAGTCGTGCGCGCCGCGTCGCTGCCAGAGCCGGTTGCCGGTGGCGGAGTCGATGCCCACGTAGTCGACCTCACCGGTCGGCGACTGGGTCTGGGTCGTCATGTCCCACGTGCTGTGCCACGTGTAGGTCGTCATCGCGGAGTCGGCCGCGCCGTACGGCGCCATGACTCGTGTCGTCGTCGGTAGCCCGCGCGAGTTGTAGGCCGTCCGGGTCACGAGGCCCGCGCCGTCGGTCACCTGCGTCACCAGGGCCGGGAAGCTCGTCGTGTCGCGCCGCAGTCGCACGCGCGCCCCGAGCGCATCAACGAGGGTGTCGGGAGCACCGAATCGCCCGACATGGAACCGCGTGACATCCGACACGTCCGAACGGGGCCCGTCGAGGCGAGTCACGGCGCGAGCGATCGGAACCGGCCGGTACGCCCCTCCGTCGCCGGAGCAGGTCGCGAGCGAACGCGACTCCGCGGCACAAACGGTCGAGACGATGGCCGGGGCCGTGCGCATCTTGACGGTCACCTGCGCGACGCCTGCCCACCCGTCGAACGTATAGAGCGTCGTGTCGCTGAGCCGGTTGACACGACCGACGAGGAGACCCGTCGTCGAGTAGGCGTAGTAGAGGAAGCGTACGCTGGTGAGGTCCGGATCGATGATGCGCGTCAGGTGGCTGTCCGCATCATACTCCAGCGAATCGACGCGCGCGGCGCCGCCCGTTACCTGACTCGGGCCGATGATCTTGCGGGCTAGGCGAGGCGTCCCGCTGTAGGCAATGGTGAACGCTCGGATGGGCGCGCCCCCGCTCGGCCGCGGCAGCACGATCGAGTCGAGTTGCGTCGCGTAGGTCGCGTTGTAGACGAAACGGGTGGAATCGCCTTGACGGTTCCGCGTCGCGACGTGCCGAAGGAGCGCGTCGAACTTGACCGACCCGCCGTTCCGCAGTCGCCGGTACCAGAATCCACCGGAGCGCTCCAGCCGCTCCGGGCGTGCGACCTGCGCCACGACCGTCCAGAGCGTCGCGGACTGCTTCACGAAGACTCGCGTGCTTCCGTCACCCCCGATCCACAGCATCTTCGTGGTGTCGCCGATCGCGACCAGGCGCTCGTGCCCTTCGAGCCACCAGCCTTGCCCGAACGCGGAGGCACGGTTGTCGACGACCGCGAACGATCCCGTGGCGGTCCCCGTCGGCGGCGACCCGCTCCCGACGCGGATCTCAAGCGTGTAGTCGTACGCCCCGGTGGGAAGCGACCCGTACGCCCACGTGGTCAGCGGGATGGTCACGCGACACCCGGCGGCGGTCGCGCACTCGGCCGCCCACGGCCACGCGATGTTCTTCGTCACTCCGGCGCTCGAGACGGTGAGCGTGGCGCGAAGGCTGTCAGGAGTCGTCGTGAGGTTCCGCACCGAGACGCGCGCCGCTACTCGCGTGAAGGGATAGCCATGGTCGCTCAGGTAGAGCAACGTCGGGGCGCGATCCACACCCATCGTGCGCACGCCGGGAATCCCGTGGGCCACGCGAAGCGCACCGCACTCCACGCCCGCGGCGGCGCCCGCCGCGACGGAGAGGCACTGGTCACGCGAGATGGAGGTGCCCGGATTCTGGTCGGCGACGCTGACGGTGACGACGGCGCTCGGGACGGTCCCCACCACGACGGTCGAACTGTCCTTGCTGGAATCGGCGGGACTCGATGCCGCGGCCCGCAGGAGCACCTTCGTGGTCTGCGTCGACGGACTCGCCGGCACGCTGAACGAGACGGAGACGAGAGTGTCGCGCGTCGGGCCGAGGGTGACCGTGGACGGCGACACCGCGCAGTTCGTGAGGGTGCCGCAGGTGCCCGTCAACGTGATCGTGCGCGATGCGAACTCATCCGGATTGCGCAGGGTGAAGTGCGCGGTCCTGCTGGTCGAGGGGGCGACGGCGACGCTGTCCCGCCCCCGGCTCACGACTGGCGCCGGCGGCGGGGCCGCCGTGACCGCGATCGGCGTCGAGCCGGTCCCTGAATAGGCGCTCTGTCCCGTGGGCACTGCGACGAGACTCAGCGTGCCGGACCCGGCCATCGCTCCACCGGTCACCGTGATGTCGTGCACCTCGGACGCGCCAGCAGCGAGTGTGCCGGTCGTGAAGCTCGTCAGGTTCCCCGCCACACGCTTGCACTGGGACAGGGCCCCGCTGCACGAGACCGTGACCCCGAACGTCGTCGCACTCGTACCGGAGTTGGTGACGGTGAACGGGAGGACGACGGTGGTGGAGGGCGGCACCCGCAATCCCCCGTCGCCTGGCGCGACCACGCGGGCGCGGAACGCGGGCACGTAGGTGACGAAGAAGCTCGTGGAAGTCGAGTTCGAATAGGAGTTCGTCGCCGAGATCGTGATCGTGTTGAGGTCGGGAGCCAGCGAGAGCTCCGCGAAGTATCCCGATCCACCGTCCGGACAGGTCACGGACGCGCCGTCTCCGAGACTGAGGCTCGAGCTGCCGTTCGCGTTCGTGATGCTCCCGGTGAGTGACGTGAGCGATCCTGGGCTACAGACCCGAACGACGAAGGACTGCTGATCGGAGTCGCGGAACGATGTCCAGTTCGGCACGACGTCGCCGTTCTGGTACATGAGCGTGATCGCGGGTCCCTGCGCTGCCAATCGAGTCGCCAACAGCATGAGGACGACACCTGGCAGTGCGCGGTGCAGGAGAGTTCGGATCGCTCGCATCTCGGACGACCTCACGGAGTCGGTAAGGAGGGTTCAGGGCCTCGTGTGAACGCGGCGACTCCATGCAAGAACCGGGACCAGAGCCTGACCTGCGCACGCGGAATCGTTGCCCGGCAACGACTTAGGGCCGGGGCCGCTGGCTGGGACGAGTCTCACGGTGGTTGTCAGAGCCTCCCCTGAGACTTGTGAGACTCCGGTCCGGAGCACAGAATCGCGGCCCCACTAACCCCCAACACCATGACCACCACGAAACTCGAACGGTTCCTGCGGTCCACTTCCGGGACGGAGATCGCCCGTTACCCGCTCGGCATCCCGACACCGGTGGCCGACTCGGTCCGTCAACTCTCGGCGTTCCCGTCGAACGCAGCGCGACGACTTCTCAAGGAGCTCGAGATGTTGGCGCGGAATCCCAACCTCCCGGTGCTCCTGGAGGGCGAGACGGGCACCGGCAAGACGCTCGCCGCGCGCGCCATCCATGACCTGTCGACACGCCGGGGCGGCCCGTTCCGCCGAGTCGACCTCGGGACCACGCGCCGGGACTTCGCTGCCTCGGAGCTCTTCGGCCACATGCCCGGCGCATTCACCGGGGCGACGAACGAACGCATCGGGGACTTCCCGCGCGCGAATCGCGGCTCGATCGCACTCGACGAGATCGGGAAGTGCGATCTCGATGTCCAGCAACAGCTGCTCGGCGCGAGCGAGTATGGCCATTTCAGACCGATGGGTTGCGAGCGCTGGTTCACCGTCGATGTCCGTGTGGTAGCGGCGACGAACGTCAACCTCAGCGAGCAAGCCGCGAAAGGGCTCTTCCTGCCCGACCTGCTTGCGCGGATCGAAGCCGGTCGCATCGTGCTCCCTCCGCTTCGCGCGCGCCGGGATGACCTTCCGACCCTGCTCGCCGATGCCATCAGCGGATCCTGTCGGCGTATGGGCCGCGCCACGCCGCCCAGCATCTCGGACGAACTGCTGGCGGCGGTGCTCGAGTACGATTGGCCGGCCAACCTGCGCGAGCTCGTCATGACCTTCGATCGGATCGTGACCGAGGCAGGTACGTCACCGGTGCTCCTCACGTCACATGTCAGCTCATACCTCGCCTTCGGCCGTCGGCTCAAGGGCAAGCGGCGCCGTGTCCCGCCGAGTGAGGTCGTTCGGATCCACGCGCTCGTCGGTGGAAGCGTGGAGAAGACCGTCGCACTCGCGCATGTCAGCCGTGCAACCGTCTTCCGTCACGTCAGGGCCGCGCGCGAGCGAGGTCATAAGGATGCATAAGCTACCGTCGGACCGCTGGGATCAGCGCCGGTCGCATCACGGAACGAGAGTCTCAACTCCTCGCCTCCGCACGGCAGCATCCGATCGCGCTCGGCTCCGCTCTAATGGTGCGCCCGATGCCACCACGTGTCGGCGCGAGTTGGCACGCCAGTTGCCCTGTAGCGAGGTGTGCCCAATGCCAGTCTGATGCACTCGAGCGCGGTACCTCTCCCTCTCGCGAGCGGCATCTCGCGCTCCTTCCTGTTGCGCCACCGGATCTGCCCTCTCGCTGAGGACGGCGAGGGGCAGCTCGTGGTCGCCGTGGGAGAGAACGCGTCGTCGGTGGCCGTCGCCGAGGTCGCGGAACTCTATGGACGGCGGGCTGCATCGCATCCGTGTTCTCGTGAGGAGCTCGAGCAGTACATCGAGCGCATCACCACCGAGGCCGACCGCCTCGTGGCTCTCGACCTGGTCAGGGACGACGACCCGGACGACGAGCGCACCACCGATGTCCGCGATCTGGCGAACGGGCCTCCCGTGATCCGGTACGTGAACCTCCTGCTGCGGGAGGCGATCGATGCCGGCGCAAGCGACATCCACCTCGAGGCAAGGAAGGGCGGTCTCGACGTTCGATTCCGAATGGATGGCGTCCTCGCTCCGGCCCCGGAGCCGCCACGACAGATGGAACATGCGGTCGTCTCACGCATCAAGACGGTCGCCGAGCTGGATATCGCCGAGCGGCGCCGACCGCAGGACGGGCGGATCCGGCTCCGGCTCGTCGATCGCGAGCTTGACCTGCGGGTCTCGACGGTCCCCACCGTCCACGGCGAGAGCGTCGTCCTCCGACTCCTCGATCGAGGAGTCGCCCCCGGGGACCTCGATTCGCTCGGCATGCCGGCGGTCATGCTCGATGCGGTACGGCAGCTCGTCTCGCGCCCGCATGGACTGATCCTCGTCACCGGGCCGACAGGGAGCGGCAAGACGACGACGCTCTATGCTGCGCTCCAGCAGCGGGACGCCTCACGCGAGAAGATCATCACGGTCGAGGATCCGGTCGAGTACGAGCTCCCGGGCGTCACGCAGGTCCCGGTCCATCGGCAATCGGGTGTTGCGTTCGCCACGGCGCTCCGCGCGATCCTTCGGCAGGATCCCGACGTCGTGATGATCGGCGAGATGCGCGACCGGGAGACGGCGGAAGTGGCGATCCAGGCGGCCATGACGGGTCATCTCGTGCTCTCGACGCTCCATACCAACGACGCGGTCGGCGCGCTCCCGCGTCTGCTCGATCTCGGGATCGCGGACTATCTGATCGGCGGAACGCTCGAGGGCATCGTTGCCCAGCGGCTCGTTCGGCGGATCTGTGGTCACTGTTCCGTTCGGGTGGACCTGTCGGATTCGGACGCCGCGCGACTCGTGGCGCGGCCGATCCATGCGGCGTCGGGCTGGCGCGGTCTCGGTTGTTCGGCCTGTCGGGAGTCAGGCTACCGCGGGCGCATCGGGATCTTCGAAGTGTTGCAGATGACCGATGCGTTGCGCGCGGCGCTGGCCCGCGGCGCCCCGCGATCGGAGCTCGCCGAACGGGCGATCGCGGACGGCATGGTCCCGATGCGGGAGTGTGGATGGCAGCTCGTCCAGGCAGGCATCACCACCATCGAGGAGGTCCTGCGTGCCGTGCAGGAGTGAGCAACGGCGGCGTGGTTTCACGCTCATCGAGTTGCTGGTCGTGATCGCCATCATCGCGACGCTCGCGTCGGTCGTCGCACCGGCCCTCTTCGGGAATGTGGGGGAGGCGAGGAAGACGGCAGCACGAGCTCAGATCGAGGTCTTCGGACTCGCGCTCGACGCGTATCGCCTGGACCTGCAGCGCTATCCGCGCACGGACGAGGGGCTCGGCGTGCTGCGGGAGGCGCCCCTGGATCCGGACGCGGCGTCCCGGTGGCGTGGTCCGTACCTCCGGCAGGAGGTGCCGCTCGACCCTTGGGGCCGACCGTGGATCTACGTCTCGCCGGGGGAGCGTCAACGCGAGGGCTACGATCTCTATACGCTCGGACGCGATGGCGCCGAGGGTGGTGATCACGAGGATGAGGACCTGACATCATGGCGTGGACCGCTCCGGCGCTAGCCGCGTCGGCCCCGCCGGATGCACGGGCGACACTCGATTCCGAGTCGCTCGCGATCGGGTTGCGCATCCTCGCGGATCTGCTGGAGGCCGGCCTTCCACTCTCGCGGGCGCTCGCCGCGTTCGAGGAACTGGCGCCCGCGGGCTGGTCTGCTGGCGTCCCGCGGCTGCGCACGTCCGTCCGCGAAGGCACGTCGTTGGCCCGGAGCCTCGAGGAGATGTCACTCGGCCTCCCGCCGGTCGTGGTCGGTCTGGTGAGAGCAGGTGAGGCCGGCGGGGGGATCGCTCCGGCGATTCGTCGTGCGGCGGACCACGCCGAGGCTGACGCGACGAACCGTGCGGCGATCCGCGCGGCGTTGGCGTACCCCGTCGTCGTCGGCGTCGCGGGGTTCGGCTCCGTCGGAGTCATGGTCGGACTGGTGTTGCCGCGCTTCGCCGGTATCCTCGACGGTCTCGGGCAGTCGATGCCACCGATGACGCGTGCGGTGCTCGACGTGAGCGCCGGATTGCGGGCTGGGGCGCTCCCGGCGGCGATCGCGCTCGTCCTGGCAACGTCGGCGCTGATGCGGTGGCGAGCGTCTCCCCGTGGGCGGCTGGCCACGGACGCCTGGATGCTCCGTCTTCCTCTCATCGGAACGGTCAGGCGATCCGCCGCCACCGCGCGACTCTGCGCCGCACTCTCGGCGCTCCTCGAATCCGGCATGCCGCTCCGCGCCGCCCTGCGGCAGGCCGCGCCAGCGCTTGGTGATGCCGCGATCGCGTCCCGTCTCGAGAGGGCGCGCGAGCGGATCGTCGCCGGAGAGCGCCCTTCGCGCGCGCTCCATGACGTTGGGGCCATGACACCGACCGCCTGCCGCCTGATCGCGTCCGGGGAGGAGACCGGACAGATGGGGCGCATGCTCGCGTTCGCGGCGCGGATCGAGCAGGGTCGCGCCGACCGCATCATGCGCACGGCGATCCGGTTGATAGAACCGGCCCTGATCCTCGCGTTCGCCGCGATCGTCGGTGTCGTCGCCGCGGCGATGCTGCAGGCGGTCTATGCGGTACGCCCCGGCTGATGCGCACCGCCCCCGCCGGCGCCACACTCGTCGAACTGCTGGTCGTCCTCGCCATGCTGGGCGTATGCCTGGCGGTGGTGACCCCGAGCTTTCGGGCGGCGACCACGCCGCAGACGGACAGCCTCATGCGTCTCATCGCCCAGGCGCGGTCCATGGCCATCGCCTCCCGGCGGCCCGTCGTGCGTTCAGGGATCGTGAGCGACTCCCCCGTGCATGTCTTCGCCCGACCCGACGGTCGGGTCACCATCGACAGCGCGGGACGAGTGCGCACGTTCCTCGCGGAGCAGGTCGATGCGACCAGGTGACGGCCGGCGCGGGATCGCGCTCCTCGAAGTCATCCTCGCCGTCGCGGTGCTCGGCGTCGCTGGGATCGGCTGGGCGACACTGGCCGCGCAGACGCTTCACACGCTCGAAGCGACACTCCGTCGTGAGGCGGAACTGGAGAGAGCTGCGCAGCTTCTCGAGCGCCTGCAGGCGCAGCCACTCCACGAGATCGAGCGGATGGCGGGACGCCGGCAGATCGACGGACTCACGGTGCACGTGACGCTCCTCACGCGCTCGGTGGCGCGCATGGAGATCCTCGTTCCGACGCAAGGTCGGGCGACGCTCACGACACACATCTATCGCCCGAACGTGACCGATGCGCCCTGAACGCCAGGGATTCACCGTGCTGGAGCTCATCGTCGCGCTGACACTCACCGCGCTGGTGGTCTCTGGCGCGCGTGGCATGCTCGTCGCGCTGCAGGACGGGGCGGACCTCGCCGCCAGCGCGTCGGTCGCGGCAGACCTTCGGAGGAACTCGAGCGGCCTCCTGCGTGATCTGCTCGCCCGGACCGAATCAGGTGGCCGATCAGCGACGGGATTCGAAGGGGGACCGACCAGGCTGAGCTTCGATACCTGGTGTGACTCGGCGGACGGCGAACTCGTGCGCTGTCGTGCCGTGCTCGCCATCGTCTCCCTCGGCAGTCCGGGGCGTAGCGGGCTCTCCCTGACCCTCGACGCCTCGCCGCCGATCGATCTCCGGCTTGGCGGCGAGCCGGACGCGTTCGCCTTTCAGGAGCGGACGGTCGACGGCGCGACCTGGCTTCCGGAATGGGGCCACAGCCTCCGCACGCCGACAGCGCTAGGCGTTGTCATGCACGAGGACACGACCTTCTTCCTTGTGGGCATCGACCGATGAGGCGTCCGGGCATCGCGTTGCTGGTGGTGTTGTGGGTGCTCTCGGTCGCGGCGGTGCTCACGCTGACCGCCGTGCTCGGCGGCCGTTCCGGAGTGGATGCGGCGCAGAATCGCATGGATGCGACCGAGGCGCGATACGCAGTGAGCGGCTGCGCTGCGCTGACACTCGCCCAGCTGGACCAGCGGCTCCTGGAGTCGCCCGCCGGGAGGCTGCGCGAAGCGGAGTGGGACCATCTTGATATCGGACTCGCCACGCTCGGCCCGCCGGTCGACGACTGCCGGCGCACGCTCCGATCGGGAGGAGCTCGCCTCAATGTGAACCGCGCCGGCCTGGAAGGGCTCCACCGGATGTTCCTGCTGGCGGTCCCCGAGACGGAGGCACTCGCGCTCGCCTCGGCGATCGAGGACTGGCGCGACTCCGATGACGAGCCGAACCCGCGCGGTGCGGAGCAAGACTGGTACTTGGCGCGTCGGCTCTCCCTGCCGACGAACCAGGACTTTCGATCGACCGGCGAACTCCTTCGTGTGCGCGCGATGGGCGACCACCCGGAGCTGCTCCCGGATCTCGACGTCGAGGGCACGACGGTCGACATCATGCATGCGTCGGCGGTGGTCCTGGCCTCGTTGCCCGGCATCTCGCCGCGGCTCGCCGCGGCGATCGTCGCTCGGCGTCGCGACGGTTGGCGTCCGTCCTCCGTGACCGAGTTGGCCGCGCTCGTTCCGTCCGCCGATGCTCCGGACTTCAGTGCTCGATTCGTTGACCTGTCCCGGATCGCCCGCGTCGGCCCTGAGACCTGGATCCTGACCGTGACCGCGAGCGCAGGCGCATCGCGAACGGAACGCTCCGAGGAACTGACGGTGACGTTGACGTCGTCCGGCCTCACACCCATACGTCGGAGGGTCTGGTGAAGCCGCTTCGCATGGTACTCACGCTGGCAGGCGATGAGGCGGCGCTTGTCCGGGATGGGGGGAGTGCGAAGCTCCCCTCTTGCGCGACGCGCCGGCCGAGCGACGTACCATGGTCGACCTTCTTGTACGAGATCCTCTCCTCGATCCCGGCCGTCGAGCGCCGGCGCGCTCGTGTCCTCGCGGTCGTTGACGCGCCACGATGCCGCTTCCGCCGGCTGTTCGACGTCGCCGCTTCGACTCCGCGCGCCAGCGTGGACGCGTTGCTCACGGCGAGCCCGGAAGCCTTCTTCCTCGGCGAGCCCGAGGCGTCGACCTACGGCGCGGTGACACTCCGTGAGGATGGTTGGTGGGGGGTCGCACTCGATCGTTCGACACAACTCTCCCTGAGCGCGGCCGCGACCGCGAGCGGAGTCGTGCTCGTGGGAGTCGTACCCGCGGAGTCCCTGCCGACGTCGGACCAATCGACGCAGTACAGCCTGTTGCTGCACGAGAGAAGGGATCCTTCGGTCGTGGTCTTCGATCCGAACGAGGCGCAGCGGTCGCGACGCGACATACGCAATCGGCGGCTCACCCTGCTCGTGTGCCTCGTACTCGCAGCGAGCGGAGCGGTGTGGGCGCCGTCCGTCTCGCTGCGACTCGAGTCAGCGGCACTCGAGGGAAGGCTGAACGGCCTTCGGAAGACCCCGGCCGCCTCGCAGGCGGCCCGCGAACTCGACGAGATGGCGCGGCTTTCCTCGGTCGCCGACGCCCTCGCCGGTGGAAGGGAGGCCACGAGCATTCTCGTCTCGCGGCTGGCGTCGGCACTTCCTGCGTCCGCGGCGATCACCTCGCTGCGCATCGACTCCACGTCGGCGGTCCTGTCGGTCGTGGCCCATCCACGTGAGGATGTGGCCGCCGCCCTCGCGACGGTACCGGGCTTCGCTCCACCGGTCCTCGTCGGTGCCCTCACCCGCGAGGTCTTTGACGGGTCGGATCTGCAACGTACGACCGTGAGCCTCGCCCTCCTGCGCCCCGCAGCTACGGGTTCTGTCACCCGGGCTCACCGATGAAGGTATCCCTCTCCCTCGCGCCCAGGGACCGCCGCGCCGTCCTGTTCGGGATCAGCGTGATCGGGTCGTTGTTGCTCGGCGCGCGTGGTATTCCCGCCGTCAGAACGATGGAGACGCGACAGTTGACGCGACTCGACGCGCTCCGCCTCCAGTCCCGGCTCCTCGACGCGGCGGTCGACGGTGGACCGAAGGGCCTCGAGGAGCGGAGGCGGGCGCATGGCGCGTTGCGCGGACGCTGCTTCGTGGCGGGATCACCCGCCGAAGCGACGACCGCTCTGGTCCAACGTGTTTCCGCGATCGCCGAGTTCGCTGGGGCTTCGGTCAGGGGCGCCAGTCCGCTCGGTGCCTCTCTTGCCACCGACGGAATCAGTCGCATCGCGATTCGTGTGTCCCTCACGGGCAATGCGAACGCTCTGCTGGAGCTTCTTCGTGAACTCGATGCGGATACGGCCCTGCTTTCCGTGCAAGAGGTGAGTGTAGCGCAAGCGGACCCCACCGCCGCGACCGCCGAGCTCGAACACCTGCGCGTCGAGATCACCATCGCAGCGATCGCGCTCCTCCCGGATCCGAGGAGCGAGGCATGATCGCGCATGTCGACCGCGCGCTCGCTGGCGGAGTCGTCCTGCTGATGCTGGGCGCCGCGCTTCGTGTCCACGGGATCGGAACGCGCGAGCTCGCCGTCGCTCCTGGCCAAGTCCCGACGATTCGCGCGATCGCCCCCCTGGGAAGAGACTCCCTCGAACGCATGGTCGCCGACGCGATCGGACGCACACCGTTCCGGCTCATCGCGCGAGATCGCGAGGAAACCGGGGAGGTCGTACCCGACGCGCCAGCCGAGGAGCGGACGCCGACACCGCCGAGTATCCGCCTCAAGGCCGTCGTCGGCGGGCCCCCATGGCAGGCGGTGATCACCGACGTACCAGGCTTCGATGGCGACCATGTCATTCGAGCGGGTGACCGGATCGGGGACGTCGTCATCGTGTCGATTCGCACGCTGGAGATCGGCGTGAGCTGGGGCGACACGACCTGGGTCGTGCGACTGGAGGCGAGATCCCCGTGAACCCCGTCCGAGCGCTCCTTCTGATGACCTGTCTTCTGTTCCCGCTCGCCAGTGGCGCTCAGACGCCAGAGGGCGGTCGTGCGCAGGACAGCGTCAGCATTCGCATCGTGAACACCGAACTGCGCGCCGCGGTGCAGCTGCTCGGACGGTATCTCGACCGCCCGGTCATCATCACGGGCGCGCCGACCATGTCGGTGACACTCGAGAGTCCGGTTCCGGTCCCTCGTGAGAGCATCGCGCGACTCCTGCGCGGCCTGGTCGAGAGCCAGGGCTTCGAACTGGTGGACGATTCGAGCTCGGGACTGTACCGGGTCCGGCCCCGTGAGCCGGTCCGGCTGAGTGGACCGACGGCCGGTGCGCCGCCGGTGCGACCGCTCTCCGTCATAGAGCTCTTCGTGATCCCGCTGCAGCACGCACGCGCGATCGACGTCGCGTCGATGGTCAATGCGCTCTACGGCCGGGGTGGTGGTGGCCTCGGAGCCGGCGCGGACGCCGGGAACCGCGCACCCACGCTCTCGGATGAGTTGCGGAACAATCTCGTCGCACCGAATGGTGCGCCCATGCAGCCCGGTGCGACGACTCCGGCCCCCGCGCGGCCTGCGACCCTGAGTGGCGAGCTCACGGTCGTCGCCGACATGCGAGGCAACGCCCTGCTGGTGCGCGCGAACCAGTCGGATATCGCTCTCATCCGCGAGGTCGTACAGGCGCTCGACGTCCGACCGTTGCAGGTCCTCATCGAGGTGCTCGTGGCGGAGGTCCGGCGGGACCGGTCGATCGGGCTGAATGCGGAGGGTGTCCTCCGCCCCACCGACGTCGGGAAGAATGGTGCGACCATCGAGAGCGCGCTCGGCGGCGGCGGGCTCGGCGATTTCGCCCTGCGCGTGATGGGCGTTGGTGGCCTCGATCTCGATGCCACGATCCGGACGGCGGCCTCGCGCGGGAACGTCCGCATCCTCACACGGCCCGTCCTGCTCGCGACGAACAACCAGCCGGCCGAGATCAGCGTCGGCAGCCAGCGCCCCTTCGTCCAGGTCCAGCGCTCGCTGCCGACGGACGCCGCGTCCCGCGACCAGATCGTCCAGTACAAGGATGTCGGCACGCGGCTGACCGTGCGACCGACGATCAGCGGGGACGGCTCCGTGCAGCTCGAGGTCATGCAGGAAGTGTCGACGGCCACCGCGGAGGTCGCGTTCAACGCGCCGGTCATCTCGACTCGGACGCTCAGTACGCAGCTGCTCGTCCGCGATGGCCAGACGGTGGCGCTCGGCGGCCTCACCGACCGCGTGAAGGAGACGCGACAGAGCGGCCTGCCGCTCCTCTCGTCGATCCCGTTGATCGGTGGCCTGTTCGGCGGGGCGTCGCGCGGCACGACGGAGACCGAGCTGTTCGTCTTCCTCACGCCGCGCGTGATCCGGACCGACGCCGATGCGGCCGCGCTCGCGGCACCCTTGCGTGCGAAGTCCGGGCCGCCGCCATGATCTCCGTCGTCGCGCCTCAAGGCCTGCGTGCCGTCCTCGTGGAGTACGAGGCGTGGTTGCGCCTCTCGGGCCACGCGGCCAGCACCATCCTCACGCGCCTCATCCATCTTCGCCGCTTCGTGGCGTGGTCGATGCGCGAGGGATGGCTCGCGCTGGAGACGATCTCGCTCGAGGTGCTCGAGCGCTACCAGTCCGAGGTGGTGGCGTCGCGGGATCGGCGCGGTCGGCCGCACGCGTGGAGCACGCGTCTGGGACGGCTGACTTCCGTGCGACTCCTCTTCCGTTGGGCGGTTCGCACGCGCCGGCTGCTCGTCGACCCCTCGGCGGAACTCGTGCTGCCGCGGCTACCGCGTCGTCTACCGCGGGCGGTGCTGAGCGCGACAGAGGTGGAGGCGGTGCTCAGCGCACCCGATGTCGAGACCATCCTCGGCCTCCGGGATCGCGCACTGCTCGAGGTGCTGTACTCCACCGGGCTCCGCCGCGGCGAGGTCATCCGGTTGCAGGTCGCGGACCTGGACGAGACGCGGGCGCTCGCCTTCGTGCGCGAGGGCAAAGGCGGCAAGGACCGCGTCGTCCCCGTCGGGCGGCGCGCGCTCGACTGGGTGGACCGGTACCTCGCCACGGCACGACCGCGGCTCGTGGCCCGGCGGTGTGACGGCGCCGACCCCGGCGTGCTGTTCCTCGGGGCGCGCGGCGACGCGATCCGTCCCTCGCGGCTGACGGAGCGGCTGCACGGCTACGTCCGGCGTGCCAGCGGGAAGGCCGGGAGTTGCCACGTGTTCCGGCATAGCATGGCGACGCTGATGCACGACGGCGGTGCGGATATCCGTGACCTCCAGGAACTGCTGGGCCATGCGCAGCTCTCGACGACGGAGATCTACACCCACGTCTCGGTCGAGCGGCTCCGGTCGGTGCACGCGCTGACGCACCCCGCCGAGGCAGGGCGCGCATGGCTCGGACACCGGCTCGGCGGCGGCATCGCGCCGCTGCTCGCGCTGCCGCCCCGCGGCGGGCGATTCGAGGGGCCGAGGGGCTCCCGGAGCGGTCGGTCAATACCGCGATGAGGAAGGGGAGGGGCTGGACGAGGGTTGGGACGGGCGGTCTATTCCACGCAGGAAGACCCGATCGGGCTCGCGGGGGGGCTCAATCTGTACGGGTATGCGGGTGGAGATCCGGTCAACTTCTCGGATCCTCTCGGACTGTGCCCCGGAATCCCCAACACGAATCAGCTTGACCCGACCGATTGCCCACCGGGCTACTTCACGGTTCTGTTCACGGCGGCCGGCGGAGCGGGTGGCGGACTTGCCGGTGCCATCTCAGCCGGCGTGGCGTGTTCGCCGAGTGGACCCGCTGCCCTCGTTTGCGCGGTGGGTGGAGCCGCGGGAGGGGCAAAGGCAGGGGGCCGCCGCTGGCGCGATCCTCGGCTCCGGTCTGGACGCGGGTCTCGCCTTCGCAAAGATGCTCGACCGGCTTGGCGGGGTGAACTTGATGTCCCCGGGAACCCGTTCACGGGAGCGAATGCGCAGGGAGACGCCTTCAAGCATCTAGCGAAGTACCATGGTGTCAGCGAAACGCAAGCGAGTGATCGACTACACAAGATCAAGGAGGCGGCCGGACTGGGGGGAGCTGACGACGTGATCTTCGGACGAACCGGCGATGTGTACAATGCAAGCACCGGCGAGCACATTGGGAACCTCGCCACCAAGTACTGATCGGGCACTGTTTCCACGGGCAAGGGGTACGCGTGAGCCACGACCACAGGCCGATCTACGTCATTCTCAGGTTCGACATCGGAATGTCGGACCTGTCGAACGCCGTAGCAGTGACGAAGGTGTTCGACTCCGAGGAGGCTGCGTCTGCTGAGGCGGAGCGCCTCAACACGGTGAACTCGTCTCGCAACGCGCGGTACGAGGTGCGAACGAGCCGACTCGTCGTGCTGTAGCACGTGGCGTGGGTGATCGCGACGATGCGGTTGTCGGCCCGTGGCGGGACGCCGCACCCGAGTCGCATGCGTACTTCGCTTGAGCTGATCCACCGAACGTCGGCGAGTTACTCTTCTCCCCTCGTCGTCACACGCAGGAAGACCCGATCGGGGTCGCGGGCGGGCTGAATCTCTACGGGTATGGGGCTGGGGATCCGATCAACAACGCGGATCCGTTCGGCCTTTGCCCAATGGAGCTCACCGGCAGGCCGTGTGCGCGCCACCTCGCGCTGTTTCGCCGGTTGCGTGAAGATCCGGGGAACGCCCGGGTGGGTGAGTATGGTCGGGTGCGGAACAACGGCACCAAGAACCACTGGGGTCTCGATTTCGCCGCCCTGCGAGGTCAGGCCGTGAAGGCGGTCGATCGAGGCACCGTCTCTGCCGTCGGCACGTCTGAGACCTATGGCAACTATGTAGAGATCGCCCACAAGAACGCGGACGGGAAGGCCGTAAGCTGGTCCTTCTACGCGCACCTTGATGAGCCTTCAGGGCTCATCAAGGGCGAGAACGTCGCCGCCGGCCAACTGGTCGGTACGGTCGGCAACACTGGGAACGCGGAGAGTACGCCGATGCACCTGCATTTCGAGATCCGCACCAAGAGCATGCCCGACATCGGCAAGGACCGACGGGACCCCACGAGTGACGTCAAGCCGGACAATCGACCATAGCCGCTCCACAGACCGGAGGCATCTCGTGCGCTCGCTCGTGCTTACACTCGCCTTTTCGTCGGCGTGTGCCCTCGGCTCGATCAACTCGTCGCACGCGGGTGGCGATGCGCCCCAATCCTTCCGCCTCGTGCGGGTTGGCGGAAGGGACCTTGAGTCGCGCGCAGCCAATTCGCGCTCTTGTTCACTCAGGCCGTTCTGGGGCCGCTTCACGCTCGATTCCGCCTCCTGGAGCAGCGTAGACAGTCTCTTCATCAACTGCGTCAGCTCAGACCGCTCGGCGGAGCTGCGTGGACGCGAGGGAAGCGGCCACTACGTGCGCAAAGGGGGCGACACGCTCGATTTCTATGTGTCTGACACCACCGAAGGCGTGCACGGTTACGTGTTCTCGGGCATCCTGCACCGTGGGAGCCTGCGTCTACTTGCGGCGGACGAGGAGCCGGGGGACTATCTCTATCGCCGCGTCGATGTTCGATAGTGTCAGCTCAGTAGTGTCAGTTCAGTTGGGAGCGGAAGGCGGACGGAACGGAGTTCGGCCACGTAGCCGAGTCTAATGGAGCGACGACGTCCCCGAGACTCGAGTATGGGCAGGCATTTTTTGCACGTCACCGTCGGACCCGCGAGAAGAGAGGGCGCGACTGCACGCAGGAAGACCCGATCGGGGTCGCGGGGGGACTGAACCTCTACGGGTACGCGGGTGGGGACCCGATCAACTTCGCGGATCCGTTTGGGCTCACGCCCTGTACGAAGGACGAGGTCGACGCAGGGCGCGAGACAGTGGCGAACAAAGGCGGTTTCATCTGCGTCGAGCGTCGCAATCGTCAGGCACAGGAGACGCTGGCTCAGTGTGCGGCGGATCAAATCGGAGTCAAGGACCTAGTTCTCCTCGGAGCGATACCGCTGGAGAAGAAGGCGTTGGGACTGACGAATATGGCGGGTGCGAGTCCGTTCACGAATGTGATTGGTTACGGCGGACATGTCCTGTTCCCCAATGCGAAGTTCGAGAGCCTCAAGGTGCTCGGCACGAGTCGCGCCTTCGGAATCGTCGGGCGAGCTGCCTCTCGCGCCGCGCCAGTTCTTCTCCTGTACGACGCGGCCAAGATCGCGACGTGCTCGACCTCCAAGCCGAGAACCTAGGGAGAAGTGCTGATGAGCATCCATGACCTGGTTGTGAACAAGATTGCCGAACTGACGCGCTTCGTAGCGGAAGATGTTCGTGTCGACCACAGGCTGCGAGACGACTTGAGGATGGATGAGGACGACTTCAGCTTTCTGTTCGTGCCGGGCCTGGAACGCGCGCTAGGCATGGCGCTTCCGCAGGACGACTGGCAGGGAGTTCGCACGGTCGGTGAGGTGATTCGCATGATAGAGTTGAAGGTCGGAGTCACGGCGCCTTCACGTGATGAGAAGGCCGCACGCGACCGATTCCCATCAACTGATTAGCATCGATTGGGGTTGGCGCACTGCGATCTCGCGGCTCCGCCGTGCGGAGCGCCAAGTCGAGGTCGCTTCCCAGGGGCTGCGATCGGCTTCATCGGAGCTTAGAGTCGTCCGCGCGGCGATTCCACGCAGGAAGACCCGATCGGGGTCGCGGGAGGGCTGAATCTCTACGGATACGGGGCTGGGGATCCGGTAAACAACAGCGATCCTTTCGGCCTGTGCCCGGAACCAGCATCATGCGCCGTCATTCTCGCAGCCGCCGCGGGGGGAGTCGCTTCGGGTGCCGCCGCCGCGGGCGTCGCGACGGTCGGTATCGGAGTCGTTGCGATCGGGGTTGGTGCGGCGAACGCCGCGATTGGAGTCACTTACAGCGTCTACCGCTCCATTTCGCAGGCGAGCGACTACGTGGGGATCACGAACAACGTCGCGAGGCGCGCATCTGAGCACCTCAAAGGTCCGCACAGGATAGAGATTGCACCACTCGTCAGCGGACTCACCAGGATGCAAGCACGCGGTGTTGAGCAGGTATTGATTGAGACCCTCGGCTTGAAGAAGGATGGCGGCGCTCTGGTGAATCGGATCAACAGCGTCGCAAGAGACAACCCTGACTACGACAAGATGAAGGCCATGGGATTGGCCATACTGCGAGAAATCGGATATGAGCCCAGAACGCCATAACCGGGCTGGCTCTAGTCTCCCCCAGCCCGGCGACGTCCTCGCGGTCCCGCTCTCGCGTGGAGTGGCGTTCTGCACGTACCTCGGGAAGCACGAGACCCTCGGCGATGCGATTCTGGTGCTGCCAGGCATCCACGAGTCGCATGACGTTGCGAAGGCGGTCGCCGCTGCTGCAGCCGGATTCGTCGCGTTCTATCCCGTTCGCGCCGCCTCTCGATCGGGGCTGGTCCGCGTCGTTGGATTTCATCCCGAGACGCTGCGTCCACTTTCCTCGATGGTGCGCTATGTCGGCAACACTTCGGAGGACGGTCGGGTGCTCACTTGGCTCATCACCGATGGCGCCTCGCTGCGCCAACCGCGTACCGTTCTTTCAGATGAGGAGAAGCAGCTGCCGATCGGTACCATCTGGAATCACCCGCTTCTTGTGGATCGGATCGAGAGCGACTGGAGACCTTGAGTAGGGTGGACGGCCGGCGTCGATGAACATGCGAGGTCGGCGCCTCGAAGTTCCTTGCATGCACGCAGGACGACCCGATCGGGGTGGCGGGAGGACTCAATCTCTACGGATACGCGGGCGGGGATCCGGTCAACGACAGCGATCCGTTCGGCCTCTGCTGCTTTGCCGGCGTCCCGCGGGGACTGGGAAGCGAGATATCCGGTTCGATCCAGCGATCCCGAGAGGAGTTGGCGGCTCGAGCCGTTCTCAGAGTTCTTTCCGCCGCTCACCAGGAGGCCATCGGACAGCTAACGGGAAATCTGGTCGGCGCTGCCACGACCGCGGTCGGACGTAGCGCTGCGGGTGGTACGCTGTACCGGTTCGGCAGGAACTCGGAGTCAGCGGCGACTTTGGCCGACGAGGCACGCCGGGCCGAATCCATGCCTGGGTTCGGGCACGGGGTCTCCGTCGTCGATTGGCAGTCGACGCGGCAAGGCGCGAGTTCGGCGTCGAGAGCCGCCGAAGAAGCGGAGTTTCCCGTCTTACGCACCGGAAGCAGTGCAGGGCATCATACCGTGATCCTTCCGAAACCGGTCACGGAAGAAGTGGCGACCACGTTCAATCGACTGTTCGGCCGTACACCATGACGGATTTCGATGAGACTGTCGGTCCGGGCCCGCGAGGAGATCCCGTGCACCCCTTCGAACGTTTGTTGGCCTTCGACGTGTACGACGGCCCGGTCGTCGGAATCGCGTTGCGCCCTTCGGCGGCGAAAGCATCGCTATTCGAGCTGCTGACGTGGGACGAGGCGCGTACTGAACGCATCTTCTCTCTCGCACCGATCAGCTATGAAGCGGCGAACCGCGAGATCCGGAGCATTTCGGGGATCGTCGCTCCGAACTGGCCCGAACGGTGGCTCCAGCGCGCACCAGGCGAACAGGAGAGCGATGTCGTTGCAGGCGCCGTGAGCCGACTCCGCGGGGCAGCGCAACACCCCGACGCAGTGGTGAAGTCGCCCGCCCTGTTGCGCTCGATCTCGGATTCGGTCACGCTCGACAGCGAAGAGAAGCGACGGGAGTTCGAAGTACTGAAGCGCCGGCACGACGATCACGCAATTGATGATCCAGAGCGGTTCAGCGCCTGGGCGGCGTTCGTCAGGAATGTTCAGGCGAACGACCATTCGTGAGGGGCGGGAGCGACTTCGGGTCGCTCTCCCCGCGAGGGGGCGCGATTCGCAAGGGTTCGACCGCGTTCTCGAGCGCGACCGCCCCATCGACCCAGGGCCTGTGCGGATTTCTGTGTGTGAGGCCGGTGCGGTAATCAGGCGTGATCCGTGAAGCGACTGCCGAAGAGCATGGCGAGGTACGGCATGGCGGCCTTCCAGGCGTGATTCCCGCGCCGCCACTTCCGCGTGATGTTGCGGAGCGCGAGGTAGAGCAACTTGGTCGCGGCCTCATCGGTCGGAAAGTGGCCGCGCGTCTTCACGATCTTTCGGAGCTGCATGTGCAAGCTCTCGATCGCGTTTGTCGTGTAGAGGAGCTGCCGGATGGCCGGCGGGTACGCGAAGACCGGGGCGACGTGCGGCCAGTGCCGGCGCCAGAGCGCGACGATTGCCGGATACTTGGTCCCCGCCGGACTCGCCGCGAAGGCCTCGAGGGCGGCGAGCGCCGCCGCCTCCGTGGGCGCGCGGTAGATCGTGCGGAGGGCCGCCGCCAGCGGCTTCCGCTCCTTCCAGCTCACGAAGTTGAGGCTCTGCCGCACGAGGTGCACGACGCAGTGATGCACCTGCGCCTGCGGGAAGACCGTCGTGATCGCGTCCGGGAACCCGACCAGGCCATCGACGAGGGCGATCAGGATGTCCTCGACCCCGCGGCTCTTGAGCTCCGTCATCACGCGGAGCCAGAAGCTGGCCCCCTCGGTTTGCTCGATCCAGAGGCCGAGCACGTCCTTGTGCCCGTCGCGATCGACACCCAGTGCCAGATAGACGGCCTTGTTCCGGACCACGCCTTCGTCGCGGATCTTCACGCGCAGCGCGTCAAAGATCACGACGGGTAGACGCGGTCGAGCGGCCGCTGCTGCCAGGCGGTCACCTCCTCCATCACTTCGGCGGTCACCGCACTGATCACGCTCGGCGAGACCTCGACCTGATAGAGCTGCTCCAAGTGCGCCTGGATCTCGCGCACCGAGACGCCGCGCGCATAGAGCGACAGCACGTTCGCGTCGAACTGCGGCAGCCGCCGGACGCCGGTCGGCACGAGCTGCGGCCGGAACGTGCCCTCGCGGTCGCGCGGGATCTCGAGCGGCAGCGCCCCGGACTCGGTCAGCACCGTCTTCGGCGTCGCCCCGTTCCGGTGATTCGCCTGCCCCGCCGGCTTCTCCTCCCCCGGCGCGTACCCGAGATGCTCGGTCAGCTCGCCCGCGAGAATCCGCTCGGCGATCCGCTTCTGCATGAACCGGAAGAGCGCTGACAGGTCCTCCGGCGTCTTCGTCTTCCCGATCAGCGCATCCATCGCCGCGGGGTCGAACTCAGGGAACTCCTTCGGTCTGGCCATCTCCCCTCCTCAGGGTGAGTATGGCCTCACACACAGAATCCCGTACAGGCCCTCGACCCACGTTGCTCGCGCTTCCGCCGGCACGTCCACATCGCCTTCCGGCACGTCCACATCGCCTTCCAGGACGTCCACATCGCCTTCCAGGACGTCCACATCGCCTTCCAGCACGTCCACGTCGCCTTCCAGGACGTCCACATCGCCTTCCCGGACGTCCACGTCGCCTTCCCGGACGTCCACGTCGCCTTCCCGGACGTCCACGTCGCCTTCCCGGACGTCCACGTCGCCTTCCCGGACGTCCACGTCGCCTTCCCGGACGTCCACGTCGCCTTCCTGGACGTCCACATCGCCTTCCGGCCCGTCCACATCGCCTTCCGGCCCGTCCACATCGCCTTCCGGCCCGTCCACATCGCGTTGCAGCAGTTCCACATCGCCTTCCACGATGTCCACGTCGTCTTCATCGACGTCCATTCGATCTTCAGGGAATTCCATCGAATCTTCCACGGAATTCACGGCGACTTCGAGCAGGTCAGCCGCCCGGATCCCTGCGCTCGTTCGCCGTCGGCCCCTCACCCTCCCCCTCGTACGGCTCCATGTGCACCACCACCCCCGTCGTCCCGGGCAGCTCGGCCTTGAGCTTCGCCTTCACATGCCCGCCGATCGCGTGCGCCCGGTCCAGCGTCACCGCGCCGTCCGCCTGCACATGGATCTCGATGTAGTACCGCAGCCCCGTCTTCCGCACCACCGTCTTCTCGATCGCCGCCACGCCCGGCACCGTCGCCGCGATCCGCCGCGCCTCCTGCACCACCGCGTCGCCGGGATGACGGTCCATCAACTCCCCCACCGCCGGCCGCAGCATCTTCACGCCGTTGTACGCGATCACCCCGCTCGCCAGCAGCGCCGCCCAGTCGTCCGCCGGTTCCCACCCCGGCCCGCCGATCAGTGCCGTCGCGATCCCCACCTAGGCCGCCGCCGGCGCCGGATCAGGCATCAGGCTGGTGGCGAGCCCGCACGGCACACGCACGCTCAGCACGCTCAGCACGCTCAGCACGCTCAGCACGCTCAGCACGCTCGGCACGCTCGGCACGCTCGGCACGCTCGGCACGCTCGGCACGCTCGGCACGCTCGGCACGCTCGGCACGCTCGGCCCTACGTCCGCAGTCGCAGGATTGAACGCGCCTGAACCGCAGGGCCGAGACGGACGCTATCTTGCCAGGAAGACCAACTGCCCTCCGCGTGCGACACATATCTGCAGGTGAGTAGTGCCGGGCGGGTTGTGAATCCGTGGCTCGAACGCCGGCGATGGTGCGTCGAGGGAGTGCTCGGTGCCCCCAGCCGCGTACGCCACCGGAACCAGCCGCACGTGCGGACGACTCGTCGGGTCGGCACGGTCTCCGACGCTTGCCTCACGCACCACGAGCCGTACGAGGGCACCGGAGTCTGCGGGCGGGGATAGGAGGCTACCTCCACGACTGATTCGTACCTCCACTATCTCACCGACCGCGGCTTCCGTGAAGCATCGAGCTTCCACGAACCGCATCTCGAGACCGACGTAGCTCGGAACCGGCCGCACGTCGGCGCTCGGACGTCGGCAGCCCGACAGCGAGGCACATAGCAGTGTGACAATAATCAGGCGACGGAGCATACTAGACTCCTCTGGCGATGCAGCAGGCTTCAACTTGCGGGTGCACACACCCTCCCTCTCCCGACCGCGCGCTGCACCGACATCCCGCAGGCGACAGTGCGGGGGGAATGGGGGCGCCTGAGAGAGCATTCCCGGTCCAGGTAGCCCACGATGAGGTCACCGAGTTCATCCGGTAGCATCGATTCCGTCAACGAGGACAGGTTCGCTCCAAGTTCTACGCGGACCCACCGTGCGACAGTCCTTCTTGAGAGGAACAGCAGATCCCAAGCAGGATCCGCGGCTGCGCAACCGCTGCGCGTCAGGTCAAACGCGAGGGCGGCGCGCGTAGCGGAGAGCAACGTCCACGCAGTCGGGCCTTGGACGCGAGCGAGCGCTCGCTCAAGGGTCCTTCGCGCGACCCCATGCGTCCGAGCGAAGGAGATGACGGCGTGCGGCCCGGCCGGAGGTGCCGCGAGCCACCGAAGAAAGTCGTCGACATGTGACTGCTGCCCGCCGAATCGCCGACTGAGTACCGCAAGCACCACGTCCGAAGTCGGTGTGGGGATGGCCACTGACAGCGTCCGAGGCAGGGTACGGATCTGCGAACGATCGCCCGGTAGCGGGAATCCCGAATCCGGCTGCCGCATCCCCGTGGCTGCTCCGCGCATATTCACAGCGCCCGTCACGGCCGCGGAACTCTCCGCATCGTATCGGCTACCGACGCGCGGCTGATGGAAGATAGCTCCCCGAGGAGCGCGGCCACTTCCTGCGGATTGCTTAGCAGTCGGTCGTTCATATAGAGTACGCGCTCGCCATCGAGCAACACGCTGAATGGCGTGCGTGAAACCTCCGCAGTGCGCCAGATTTCGTTGCCAACATCGCGGCAAAGAGTCGCGCTTGTGGCAACTTGGAGAGCGGACGCCGCCACATCAGCACTCTGCGTCGCAGTACCATAGATTACTCGCGATTCAACCGGAATGCGCCCAAGCCTCTGCAACGAATCCAGCGCGCTCAGGTGCGACTGACAGAGCGCGCAGTCGGCGGGTGACGCGAAGGTCAGGAGCACCGGAGACTCACGCGTGGGTGAGAGTCCCCTTTCATCGGCACACACCACCGACTTTAGGTCGAGACGCATCCCTACTTGCACTCCGTGTTCTTGCGTGAGAGAAGGCACACCCTTCTCCCGCTGTGCCCGATCGACGCAAGCATTCAGCGTCACCGAGAGCATACAGAACCCCACTCTCCACCCATGCAGTGAGAGCGTGCGCCTCGAGTACCTCAGTTGGCTCGCTCCAGAATGTAGAGGCCGATAGAGCCATGCTCCCTGGCACTCGGAACACGCTCGAGGAGCATGAACTCCTGCTCCCGCGTCACCCCTAGCGGACGCAGTGCAGTTTCGGTGGACCAGCACTCCTGAACGCGAAGTGCACGCGGGCAGCCGAAGAGGCGAAACGTCGACGAAGTGTCATTCGCCGGAGTCTCGAGAAAGACTGACACGAGGTCAGCCTTTAGGGTGAACAATCGCGCGTGGTACGTCCACTCTGACTGGAAGCGCATGAACTCGGACTCCCGGTTGCTGAATCGGCGGTCTCGCGGGGGCCGGTACCAAGGAGGCGCGACCCTTCTGTCGGGAAGCACCGTACCATCAAGCAGCGACACGCCCACCAGCGGACTAATGCCCTCAGCGCAGTACACGGTGTCAGCGACCACAGCAACGTCAAGGAGTGCAAACGAGGCAATCATTCCTCGTGTCCTCCGGCTCTGGTCCAGCATCGCGTTTCTCGGGCAAGCATTCAACGCGAACCTGCGTCCGGCCCCACTTCCTGCAACGACCCGCCCTGGGCGATCTGCGTTCTCCGGATCGACCAACCCGAGCACGACGACATCGGCGCTCGTGACTGCCGCTACGGCGGGCTGTGGTGGCTGATACATGAATGGCCCGAGCAAGTCGCCGCTCTCTGAAAAGCGCCTGAGTCGAGTCGGATGCGTGATGTCCAGCACAAGCAGTGATCCATCCTCGAGCCAGTTCACGCGCACCGGATCACTGAGTCCACTCGGCGCGAGTGATCGTCGGCCACCGAAGGACCCGCGTAACTCTCCACTCTCGCGCTCAAAGACTGCCACCCGGTTGGACATTCGGTCAATTACAGCGACGCGCGTCGGACCGAGTGACACGTCACTGACATCGAGCAACCCACCTCCGGCATCGCCCCTCAGAGAGATGCCCCCCACACGCACCAACGACACGCGTGCAACAGCCGCGGCGTCAAGTGACTCGTAGGCTTCAACCGATCGCACCTGCGTCTCCAACGACGGCTCGCCACACCCCTCGAAGCCGAAACCGACCACCGCTGCAAGGCAGGCACGCCGAATCACGCGCTTCACACGCGCACCGGCAGCGATGTCACCGCAACGACCGGTCACGCGAACAAGAGCAGGCCCCGTGGACACGCGAAGTGCGTTCGCGACAGCGCGGCTCGAGACGGACGCGGCCCGCCTGCATCGCTGAGTCGCCGACGCAGGCAAGCCAGGCACGTCACTGCTCAGCAGGGCACGTGATGCAACTGAAGCCCTCGCCACAGCAGACATACTTCTTCTGCACCGGATCCCAAAGCGTGTTCTGAGCGGTACACCCCGGCTGGGCCGTGGCGACTTTCGCCGTGAGCGCAACCGCAGCAATCGCGAGCGCGAACGCCTTGCCTCTCGTCATGCGTCTCTCCTGCGTTTGAGATGAGGAAGCCTCGAAGCCTGAAGCATGAGCCGCGCTCTTCGAACGCAGCATCGCGCTTCGGGCGGCAATATTTGGCCTGGTACGTGGCGGGCACAAGACGCGAATGCGACATCCGTGGCTGCGCACATTCCTCTCTCTCATCCTGACTGCACTGACGACCCCGCGACCCCTTCACCCGCTCACGCCTCAGTCGTCTCGCGCAAGCGCGGTCCGATCGCGAGGTGGGACACGGCAGCGAAACTACCTCCGCGCGAACATGACGCGTCGCAGTGTGACCGATTGGTCAGGACTCGACTTCACGGGAATAAGGAGCGCTCCCTCCGGGAGTTCCGCGACGGGAAGGCCGTCCAGCGAGAGAGTTCCCCGGTACAGACCACGCTCGTCGAAGACGTCGATGCGTGGAGACGCGCCCCCACTCCGTTGCACCCATACCTCCCCATTCGATCGAACGAAGAGGTCGGCGATCGCCGGCATCGCCTCAGCGATTCCCTGTCGCTCAACGAGTTCCGCCGCCGTCACGACACAGTCCGGGCCAGCGCCCGTCGAGACTCTCATCCCGCCCGGGAAGAGATCCTCAACATCGGAGACGGTCGGCGCCAAAGCCTCGGCCTGTCGTCGAAGGCTGTAGCGGTTTCCGCTCGAATCCTGGACATCCACCACGTACCCTGCTTCGCGGCTGAATGCAGTGACGGATGCATTCGCGCTCCAGATCAGCATGGGATCGAACAGGCGGCCGAGTCCGCGAAGCGTCACGCAACTGAAGACGACATCGCGCGTCGCCGTCTTGGTGAGCGCAAGCTGTCGGCCATCCGATCGTTGCAGTCGCTGAACGATGAAACCCGGCTCCGGAGTGACACTCTCCACCAGACTATACCCCAACACGGGAACGATCGCGGTCGCTGAAGCCGCATCGCCTGTGAGGACCGAGTCTGGCAGTGGCGTCAACGAGACGCTCCAGCGTATCATGGCGCGCCGCACCAGGTCGTGCACCGTTACCACTCCGGCCCGCACTGTGAGACCGACCGGGAGCTGGAGTTCGCTGGGCCCGTTTCCACGTCTTCCGAGTCGATGTGAGAGACGGCCAGTCGAGTCGAACACGAGCACGGATGGATCGGATGAGAGCGCGAAGACACGACCGAGCGAGTCGGCACCGACGAGTCGCTGGGTCGCAGCAGTGAACGACATAGGTTGCCCGGTCTCGTCGCGAAGCGTCGCAACGGTCGTCATCGTCCACGGCAGAGGTGTGTCCGTTCTCGGACCTACGACTATTCGCACTCCCGACGAGTCGGAAGTTCCGGATACGGGCTCACGGGACGATCCACCGCAGCCAGCTGTCGCCATGGCCATGAATACAACGAGGTAGGTACGCATGTGGTCATCATACCGGCCGGGGAGAATCCCCGCCAGCCGCTGTGCTCCGGCCGATGTCCAGTCGGCAAACGGCACGAAACGGCTCATCCCGAATCTTCAGGCGTGGATGAAGTGGCGCACGCTGCAGGTTCGGCTTTGATGCCTCTCGCGTCCACACGCTATCCCATTTGCGCCTCCGCTCCGTATCGATCGACGTGCGTCCATACACCTGCACGTCTCGCAGAATCGGATCGCGCCGCTCTCAGCCGCCACCACCCTCCCCCTCGTACGGCTCCATGTGCACCACCACCCCCGTCGTCCCGGGCAGCTCGGCCTTGAGCTTCGCCTTCACATGCCCGCCGATCGCGTGCGCCCGGTCCAGCGTCACCGCGCCGTCCGCCTGCACATGGATCTCGATGTAGTACCGCAGCCCCGTCTTCCGCACCACCGTCTTCTCGATCGCCGCCACGCCCGGCACCGTCGCCGCGATCCGCCGCGCCTCCTGCACCACCGCGTCGCCCGGATGCCGGTCCATCAGCTCCCCCACCGCCGGCCGCAGCATCTTCACGCCGTTGTACGCGATCACCCCGCTCGCCAGCAGCGCCGCCCAGTCGTCCGCCGGTTCCCACCCCGGCCCGCCGATCAGCGCCGTCGTGATCCCCACGAACGCCGCGCCCGACGTGATCGCGTCGCTCAGGTGGTGCGCCGCATCGGACTGCACCGCCGTCGACCCGATCGCCCGCCCCGCCGCCTGCACCCGGCGCGACGAATACCACTTCACCACCATCACGCCCAGCAGCACCGCGAGCGTCCACGCCGCCGGCGAGTGGTGCGGCGTCCGGATCTCGCGCACCGACTCCACCGCGATCCCCACCGCCGCCCCGAGCAGCATCACCGCCACGATCACCCCGGCCAGCGACTCGGCGCGCCCGTACCCGTACGGGTACGCCTCGTCCGGCTCGCGCGACGCGATCCGCAGCCCCGCCCACACGATCACCGACGCGAAGATGTCCGCCGTGCTCTCCACCGCGTCCGCGACGAGCGCATACGAGTTGCCGATGATCCCCGCGAGCAGCTTCACCACCGCGAGCACCGCGTTCACGACGAGCCCGAAGGCGACGGCGCGTTCCCCTTGCGTGTGGTCCGGGACGGTGGTGTGCATCTCGTCGAAAGCTAGCGCGGTCAGCCCGGCCCCAGCGGCCAGCCCAGCAGCATCCACCCCACCAGCAGCAGCGGCCACACCACGAGGTTCGCGAGCGAGTACGGCAGCATCGTCGCCGTCACCGTCCCGATCCCCGCCTCGGGCTCGTAGCGCTGCACGAACAGCAGCACCAGCGGGAAGTTGCTCGCCAGCGGCGTCACGATGTTCGTGATGCTGTCCCCCACGCGATACGCCGCCTGCGTCAGCGCGGGGTCGCTCCCCAGCAGCATCAACATCGGCACGAGCACCGGGCCGAGCATCGCCCACTTGGCCGCCGCCGAGCCGAGTACCAGGTCGAGCGCCGCGGTGATCAGCACCAGCGCGAGCAGCAGCGGCACCGGCCCCAGCTCCATCGCCTTGAGCGCGGTCGCGCCATGCACCGCGAGCACCACGCCGAGGTTGCTCCAATTGAACAGCGCCACGAACTGCGCGATGAAGAACACCACCACGAGGTAGCTCGCCAGCAGCTCGAGGTTCTCCTGCATCCCCTTGTAGACGTCGGCGTCGCGCCGGATGGTCCCCGCGATCTTGCCGTATACCACGCCAGGCACGAGCCCGCCGACGAAGAGGAAGAAGACCAGACCGCGCACCAGCACCGAGTCCACGAAGGCCGGCTTCGCCGGGTCGCGCAGCACGCCGTCGGCCGGCAGCAGTCCCCAGAGCACGAGCGCCCCGAGCACGGCCATCGACGCGAGTGCCCACGCGAGCGCGCGCCGCTCCACCGCGCTCAGCGGCACCGTCGGCTCGGGTCGCATGGCGCCCGTATACGCGCCGAGCCGCGGCAGCACCACGCGCTCGGTCATCAGCGTTCCGGTGATGGTGATGAACACCGTGGACGCCGCGAGGAAGTAGTAGTTCGCCAGCGGCGAGACCGTCGCCGCGGGATCGAGCAGCCGTGCCGCCTCCTGCGTGAGTCCGGCGAGCACCACGTCCGTCGGCGAGAGGAGGATGTTCGCCGCGAACCCGCCCGACACGCCGTAGAACGCGGCGGCGAGCCCGCCCAGCGGATGCCGTCCCATGGAGTGGAAGAGCGCTGCCCCCAGCGGGATCAGCAGCACGTACCCGACATCTCCCACCGTGTGCGAGATCGCGCCGCAGAAGACGATCATCAGCGTGAGCACGCGCGGCGGCGTCGCCCCGACGATCGCGCGCACCACCGCCCCCAGCAGCCCGCTCCGCTCGGCCACCGACAATCCCATCAGGCTCACGAGCACCGGCCCCAGCGGCGCGAAGCCGATGAAGTTCGGCACCACGTTCAGCGCCAGCCGCCGGAGTCCCTCCGCCGAGACGAGGTTCGTCACCGCGACCGTCTCCCCGGTGAGCGGATGCGCGACCGCTACCCCGGCCGCATGCAGCGCCGCCGAGAGCGCGAGCACCACGCCGGAGAGGATCACGAAGAGGGTCGCCGGATGCGGGAGCGCGTTCCCCGCGCGTTCCACCGCGTCGAGCAGTCGCTGGCCCTTACCGCGCATGCGTCCCCTTGCCCGCCGCACGCGCCGCTTCGGCCGCCTCCCGCGCCCAGTCGGCGAGCGCGAGCGCGAACTCGCCGAGGTCCGTCGCCAGCGACGCGAACCCCGCATGCGGCTCGGTCGTCGCCTCATCCATATAGAGGGCGCGGTTGATCTCCACCTGCACGCTCGACCGCCCCGCCGCCGGCGCGCCGAAGTGCCGCACGAGGTCGCCCCCTTGGTAGGGATCGTTCGCCTGCACCACATAGCCGCGCATCGCGAACCATCCGACGATGCGGGCGGTGAGCGCGGGATCGGCCGTGGTGCCGCGCCGGTCGCTCACGACGATATCGGGCCGCGCGGCACCGGCATCGACGTTCATCGCGTTCCCGGTGGACTTCATCGAATGCCAGTCGAGGTGCCAGACCATGCCGTGCGCCATGTGCGCGGCATCGAGCAGCTCTGCGAGACGCGCGCGATACGGATGGTACCAGGAGTCGAGGCGCGTGCGCACCGCGGCCGGCGCGAGCGGCGCGTCGTACATGGGTACGTCGGGGAGCGCGAGGCGCCGCACGAGTCCCATCCCGCGCCGGCTGTAGTCGGTGGGCGCGAGCGGCTCGGGCCAGGGCGACGCGAGCAGCGCCGGATCGAGGTCGCGCGCGTCGCGATTGACGTCGATGTACGCCCGCGGGAAGCGCGCCGCGAGCAGTGCGACCCCCGCGCCGGGCGCGCTCGCGACCAGCCGGTCCACATGCGCATCCCAGGTGGTGCGCAGCGCCGCGAGCGGCGCCGCCGGATGGAAATCCTCCGGGAACTCGAATCCGCTGTGCGGCGAGTCGAACACCACCGCCACCGCCGGCGCACGCGCCGGTCGCTCGTCGAACACCGCGCCCGGGGGCGCGGGGCGTGTCACCGGGCGGCCCGTGCGCGCGAGGCGCGCGCTTCGGAACGCCAGAGCAGCACCGCGACCACGGCGAGCACCACTCCGCCCACCTCGGCGACCCCGGCCGAGCCGAGGGCGATGTAGCCGCCCAGGAACACCGTTGCGACCACGAGCGTGAACACCATCACCTTCATACCGGTGGCCATGAAGTCCTTGAAGCCGATCCGGACCCCTTCGCGCTCGGCGAGCCCCAGCGTCGTCACGTTCGCCGACGCGCCGATCGGCGTGCCGTTGCCGCCGAGGCAGGCGCCGAGCGAGAGCGCCCACCAGAGCACGCGGCCGTCGCCCGGCAGCGCGCCGATGAGCGACGCGATGATCGGGATGCTCACCGCGACGAACGGGATGTTGTCCATGAAGGCCGAGAGGAAGCCCGCGACCCAGAGCACGAGCAGCGCCGCGAGGAACATCGTCCCCGCGTCACTCAGCCCGAACGCTTCGCGGCTGCCGAGGATCGCGCGCTCGAGTCCGCCGGCGAGCGTCGCGATGAGCCCCGTGCTCACCGCCGCGCCGACGAGGATGAACAGGAACGCGAAGAAGGTGAGCGTGGGCCACTCGATCTCCTTCTCGAGCACATGCAGGATCCCGTGGCGCCGCTCCTCGACCGTCGGTTGGTGCGCCCGCACGTAGCGCAGGTCCTGCACGATGAGCGCCGCCGTCGCGCCGATCACCGCCGGCACCGCGGCCGGCATATGCGTCATGCCGTGCGTGACGAACCCGACCATCACGAAGAGGCTGATCCACCCGAGCCACTTGAGCAGCCCCGGATCGGTGATGCGCGGGCCGTATCCCGGTTCGTCCGCCTGCTTCGGCGAGTCCGCTGCCGGCCCCATCGCCGCGCGGAGCCGCCGTACGGCCCACCAGTGCAGCGCGCACATCATCACGAGCACCGGGATCGTCAGTTCCTCGATGAAGTCGAGGAAGGTGAGCCCCGCCCCCGATCCGATCATGATGTTCGGCGGGTCGCCGATGAGCGTCGCGGTGCCGCCGATGTTCGCCGCCATGATCGTCGGGAGCAGCACGAGCAGCGGTGGCGCGCCGAGTCGCCTCACCGTCGCCAGCACGATCGGCGTCACGAAGATCACCGTCGTCACGTTGTCCACGAACGCCGAGGAGATCGCCGTGAACCACCAGAGGACCGCGATCGCCCGCGCGGGGTCGCCGCCGAACCGCTCGAGCAGGCGCTCCACCGCCCACGCGAAGACCCCCGTCTCCTTCAGGACGCCCACGAGCGCCATCATCGCCGCGAGCAAGAGCAGCACGTTCAGGTCGAGCGCCGCCGCCGTCGACTCCAGAGGCAGGAGCGTGTACGGCGTGAGGTACGTGACCGCCCAGAGGATCGCGACCGCCGTCATCACCACGAGCACGCGGTGCGCCTTTTCGAGCGCCAGCACGCCGAAGAGCCCGACGATGAGGGCGCCGACGATGAGCTGGGAGACGGGATCGGTGCTGCTGGCGACGGTGTCGGCGTGCATGGGATTCGAATGGGGGAGCCAGCCCGAAAGGTGTCCGGGACGCCCTGCTGGCGTCAGGGGGTGCGCGCGCCGCATCGGCGGGCCGAATCCGCGTGCGGCGATGGACCCGCGTCGCCGAGGCCGGGTATCTTCCGCCATGCGCCCTCTCCTCCTCGCCGCCGCCCTCTGCGCGCTCCTCGCTCCGCTCGGGAGCGAGCTCCCCGCGCAGCAACTCCGCCCCGGTCTCCTCGTCGGGCGCGTGACCGACCCCTCCGGCGCGTCGGTCGCCGATGCGGTGCTCCGCGCCACCCAGGGCGCGCGCACGATCATCGTCGAGGCGGACGAGGACGGGGACTTCCGGATCACCGGGCTCGCCGGCGGGACCTGGACCATCGCCATCCGGCGGCTCGGCTACCGTCCCCTCGCCGCGGACATCCTCATGCCCGCCGAGGGGCTGCGCCGCGACTTCACGCTCGAGACGACCACGGCGATGCTCGACCCGCAGTTGATCGCGGCGCGCTGGACCGGCGTCCGTGGCGTGGTCGGTGATGCGCGTCGCATCACGCCGCTCGCCGGCGCGCGTGTCCGGCTCCTCGGCTCCGACGCGATGGCGAGCAGCGACTCGCTCGGGAACTTCGCGCTCCAGGTCCCCGGCGGTCGCGACATCGTGCTCCGCGTCGAGCGCACGGGCTTCGCGTCACGCCTCGTGAGCCTGACGGTCCCGCCGGACAGCTATCTCGACCTCGACGTCGCGCTCGACACGACGCTGAGCGCGCCGAAGGACGCGCTGCTCTACCGCGACCTCGACCAGCGGCTGAAGTATGCGACGCCTCGCGCCGTGCAGGTGAGCCGTGAGGAGATCGAGGGCACCGACGCTGTCTCGCTCGGGACCGCACTCGGGCTCACACCATCGGTGACCGAGCGCGGGGTGGCGATCGGGCGCGGCGCCTGCGTGTTCGTCAACGGCGTCGCGCGGCCGGGATTCCCCGTCGACGCGATCCTCGCGGGCGAGGTGGAGTTCGTCGAGGTCTACCCGCCGGGGTCCGAGCTCACCCGCACGCTCTCGCTCCGCTGGCCGGCGCGCGCGGCGTGCGGCACGGGGACGGTGCGGACGGCCGGTGGCGTGGCCGCGAGGCAGACCGCGCAGTTCGTCTCGGTCTGGCTCAAGGCGCCCTGAGGGCGCTCAGAGCTCCAGCTGCCCGCCGAGGGCGGTGCGGCAGAAGCTCAGGCGATGGTGCGGCGTGAGTCCGGCCACCCGGAGCGCCGCAATGTGCGTCGGCGTGCCGTACCCCGCGTTCCGCTCCCAGCCGTACGCCGGATGCCGCGCCGCCAGCCGGGTCATCAAGCGGTCGCGCACCACCTTCGCGACGATGCTCGCGCAGGCGATGCTGTAGCACTTCGCATCGCCGCCGACGACCGCGTGATGTGGCACGCCGAGCGTGGCGATGGGCTTCCCGTCCACCAGCACCTCGTCGGGTCGGACCGCGAGTCGCGCGAGCGCGCGGCCCATCGCGCGCGCGTTGGCCTGGTAGATGTTCCAGCGCGCGATCTCGGCGACCGACGCCGCCGCCACCGCGATGGCGACGCACTCGGTGCGAATGCGCGCGGCGAGCCGCTCCCGATCGGCCGCGGTGAGCTGCTTGGAGTCGGTGACGCCGGCGATGGCGCGGCGGTCGTGCGGCATGATGATGGCACAAACGACGACGGGGCCCGCGAGGGGGCCCCGTCCAACTTCATCGACCCCGGCGATGAACCGGGATCCGGCCTGGCGCAGTGAACGCTCGAGGGCGCTCCAGCCGCCGGCCAACGACTTACGCCTGCGGCTCGCCGGTCGCGGGAACGACGACGCGGACCTTCTTCTCGGCGATGCGCGCGGCCTTGCCGGTCACTTCGCGGAGGTAGAAGAGCTTCGCGCGGCGGACGCGGCCACGGCGCACGACCTTGATCTCGGCGAGCATCGGCGAGTGGAGCGGGAAGATGCGCTCGACGCCCACACCGTTGGAGATCTTGCGGACCGCGAAGGTCGCGCCGACGCCAGCGCCCTTGCGGGCGATGCAGACGCCTTCGAAGGCCTGGATGCGCTCCTTCTCGCCTTCCTTGACGCGGACGTTCACGCGGAGCGTGTCGCCGGCGCGGAATGCGGGCACCTGCTTGAGGTATTCCTTCTCGGTCTCGGTGAACGGATGCATATGCGGCTCCGGACCCGCAGGGGGTCCTCAGGGTGTCGTGTTGAGCCTTGTAAGCTACTGAGGGGATGGGGGTTGCGCAACCGCCCCCTCACGGAGCCTGGTGAGCCGTTCCCCCTCCTCCTTCCGCCACTTGTCGATCGCCGCGTGGTTCCCGGACAGGAGCACGTCGGGGACCTTGTGCCCCCGGTACTCGGCCGGCCGCGTGTAGCTCGGCGCCGAGAGCCCCCGGTCGAAGAACGAGTCCGTCCGGGCCGACTCGATGTCGCTCATCGCCCCCGGCAGGAGCCGCACCACCGCGTCGACGATGGCCAGCGCCGCCGGCTCCCCGCCCGAGAGGACGAAGTCGCCGAGCGAGATCTCCTCCGTGGCGAGGTGGTCGGCCACCCGCTGGTCCACGTCCTTGTAGTGGCCGCAGAGGAGGGTCAGCTCGGTCCCCGCGGCGAAGCGCTCGGCGTCGGCGTGGGAGAAGACCTTCCCGCGCGGCGAGAGGAGGACGATCGGGGCCTGCGCCCCCACCGACTCGACCGCATCGAAGAAGGGCTGCGGCTTCATCACCATCCCCGGCCCGCCCCCGAAGGGCGCGTCATCGACCGTCTTGTGCTTGTCGGTCGCGAAGCCGCGGAGGTCGATGGTGCGGTACGTGACCAGCCCCGCCTCGGCGGCCCGCTTGGGGATGCTCAGGCCGAGCGGACCGGTGAAGAAGTCCGGGAAGATGGAGATGAGGTTGATCGTCAGCATCGTCAGCCGTCGAGCAGCCCGTCCGGCGGGCGGACGATGATCCGGCGCGCGTCGCGGTCCACCTCGTCCACGAACTCCTCGACGAAGGGGAGGCTGTGCACCCCTTTGGGCCCGCGGAACTCGATGAGGAGTCCCTGCGGCAGGTCATAGAACTCGATGACCTCGCCGAGCACCTCATCGGACTCGGCGTCGATGAGGGTCATGCCGACGAGCTCGTGCGCGAAGACCTCGCCCTCGTCCGGCTCGGAGAGTTCCTCGAGCGGGGCGAGGAGGGTGCGGCCGTTCCATTTCTCGGCCTCGGTGCGGTCGGCGATCTCCTCGAGGGTGAGGAGCCAGCCGTCCTTCACGGGGCGGAGGCCGGTGACGTGGAGCTCGCGCGGCGCCTTGGTGCGGGGATCGACGAAGAGTTCGCCGTCCTTCGTGCCCTGGAAGACACGACGGCCGGGCGCGAGGATCGCGTCCGGCTCGTCGGTCAACGCTTCCACCGCCAGCTCTCCCCGCACGCCATGAGGGCGCTTGATCCGCGCGACGGACGCGCAGTCGGGGAGGCTCACGGACTACTCCTTCACCGGCACGGCCTGCGCGGCGAGCTTGGTCGCGAGGCGCGTCTCGTGACGGGCCTTGAGCACGCCCGCCTTGCGGAGGAGCGAGCGCACGGTGTCGGACGGCTGGGCACCGACGTTGAGCCAGTAGTTCGCGCGCTCGACGTCGAGCTGGATCGCCTGCTCACCGGAGCGCGGGGCGTACTGCCCGAGGATCTCGATGAACTTGCCATCGCGCGGCGAACGGCCATCGGCGACGACGATGCGGTAGGTCGGGGCCTTCTTGCGGCCCTGGCGGCGGAGACGGATACGGACGGCCATGTGGGATCCTCGATCGGGTTCAGTACTGCCCCTCGGCTCATCGCGCTCTCCGGGATATCCGGCGCGCACCGAGAGTGGAACAAGGCTCAAGGAGGAAGGGGGCGAGGCCGTACGGCCTCGCCTCTTTCATCCTTCAGCCTTCATCGGCGGCCTGCGGCCGCCTTCTTCATCATCTTCTGCATCTCCCGGAATTGCTCCAGGAGCCGATTGACCTCGCTCACCGGCCGGCCACATCCCTTGGCGACCCGCGCGCGGCGCGATCCGTTGAGGATCGACGGGTCCTTCCGCTCCTCGGCCGTCATCGAGAGCACGATCGCCTCGAGGTGCCGCATCCGCTTCGGGTCCACCTTGCTGGCCTGCGCCATCATCTTGCTGTTCACGCCCGGGAGCATCTTCAGGATGTTCTGGATGCTGCCGAGCTTCTCCATCTGCTTCATGGCGGAGAGGAAGTCCTGGAGGTCCATGCCCTCCTTCCGGATCTTCTTCTCCATCCGCTTCGCTTCGTCGGCGTCGAACGATTCCTGCGCCTTCTCGACGAGCGTGAGGACGTCGCCCTGCTGGAGGATCCGGCCGGCCATGCGGTCCGGGTGGAACTCCTCGAGCGCGTCGGTCTTCTCACCCACGCCGATGTACTTGATCGGCTTCTTCGTCACGCCGTAGATGCTGAGCGCGGCACCGCCGCGCGCATCACCGTCCATCTTGGTCAGGATCACGCCGGTCACGCCGAGCGCGTCGTTGAACCCCTGCGCGATCTTCACTGCATCCTGGCCGGTCATGCCGTCGGCCACGAGCAGGATCTCGTCGGGCTGGACCGCGTCCTTCACGCGGCGCAGCTCGTCCATCATCGCATCGTCGATCTGGAGACGGCCCGCGGTGTCGATGATGACGACGCGGTCGCGCTCCTTCTTGGCCTGCTCGATGCCAGCGCGCGCGATGCGCACGACGTCGGTGGTCGTGCGATCGGCGTACACCGGCACCTGCAGGTCACGGCCGAGCGTCTCGAGCTGGTCGATCGCCGCCGGGCGGTAGACGTCCGCGGCGACGAGACGCGTGGCCTTCCCTTCTCCCTTCAGCTTGCGCGCGAGCTTGGCGGTGGTCGTCGTCTTGCCCGACCCCTGCAACCCGACCATCAGGATGACGGTGGGCGGCAGCGTGGACATCTTGAGCCCTTCGCGCCGCTCGCCGAGCATGAGGGTCAGTTCGTCGTAGACGACCTTGACCAGTTGCTGGGCGGGACTGACGGACTTGAGCTGGGCGATGCCGACGGCGCGCTTCTCGACGCGCTCGAGGAACTCGCGAGTGAGCTGGAAGCTGACGTCGGCTTCGAGGAGGACGCGGCGCACTTCGCGCAGGCCTTCCTTGATGTCGGCTTCGGTCAGGACGCCGCGCCCGCGAAGCTTCGCGAACGCGGCTTCCAGCTTTTCGGAGAGTTCTGCGAACATAGAGCCTTGAATCATAAAGGGATGCGAGGGTTTCGACAACGGTGCGGGGTGCGGGGATCCGCGGGCTTTGGCCTGCGGTCGGGCCCCGTTGGAGCCCGATCGGCCGACCCTCTCGGACTTCGCTTCGCTCGTCCTGCGGCCGGGTCGTCCGAGTCGGGCTCCTTCCGGGGCCCTCCCCCAGGCTTGGTGGCTCGGCGCTCCCCGGACCGCCCGCTGTCGCGAGCCCTCGCAGCCTGCCCGGCGCGGGTTCGCTGACCGCTCCGGGATGCGGAGGGCCGCGGGTGCGGAGTGCGCGGGGGCGCGGCATGCGTGAGGGGTGGGGGCTGTTCGGCCCGAACGTGCTCGGTGTGCGCCCTGAGTGACGGGCGATGCGGGGGGCGCCGCAGGCGAAGGGTGTCGCGCAGGCGACGCGGCCGCAGGACGAGCGAAGCGACGTCCGAGAGCGTCGCCGAAGCGACATCCTTCGCCGGAGGCGCGCACACGCAGTTCCCGCATCGCCGGAAGGATGCGCGAATGCGAGCAAGAGAACTACATTGGGGGCGTGAGTGAACCGACCCAGCCGATCCTCCCCGCCGACCTGCCGCTCCTCGCGCTCCGGTCCACGATCGTCTTCCCCGGCGGCCGCATCGCCGTCCAGGTCGCCAGCGCCGAGAACCTCTCCCTCCTCGCCTCCCACCCCGAGGAAGGCGCCCTCGTCCTCTGCGTCCTCGACCCCGAGGACCGCGATGGTGCCCCGCTCCGCGCCGAGGGCCGCATCGGCGTCGTGGCGCGCCTCGCCGACCGGAAGCGCGAGGGCGGGATGGCGCAGGTCACGCTCGTCGGCCTGACCCGTGCACGCGCCGTCTCGGCCACGCGCGACGAGGTCGCCGGGTACGCCTTCGCCCGCGTCGAGCCCGTTGAGGAATTCGTCCGCGACCTCCCGACCGCGAAGCTGCTCATGCACCGCGTCGCGCTGGCCTGCGATGCGCGCGTCGAGCTCGACACCACCTTCCCCGCCGAACTCCCCGCCCTGCTGCGGCGCGAGGTCGCGCGGCCGGCGCGATTCGCCGACCTCGCGGCGGCGCGCGGGGCCCTGCGCGCCGCCGAGAAGGACGAGGTCGTCCAGCGCCTCGACGTGCTCGCGCGCCT
Organism: Gemmatimonadota bacterium; assembly: GCA_016714015.1. NCBI lineage: Bacteria > Pseudomonadati > Gemmatimonadota > Gemmatimonadota bacterium. Next base: position 152,582 of record JADJNZ010000008.1, on the reverse strand, counting down.
CGAGTTCCTCGCCGAACGCTGGGAGCGCGAGGCCGCCAAGGCCAAGGTCCACGAGGAGGTGCGGCACGAGACCGAACGCCGCATCGACCGCCATCATCGCGAGTTCTTCCTCCGGCAGCAGCTCCAGGCCATCAAGACCGAGCTCGGCGAGGCCGACCTCGGCGAAGGCGATACCGTCGAGCTGCTGCGTCGCGTGGAGGAGGCCGAGCTCCCCGAGCATGTGGCCGCCGAGGCGCGGCGCGAGATCGACCGGCTGCGCGCGCTCAGCACGGCCTCGAGCGAGCATCAGGTCCTGCGCAACTATCTGGAGTGGGTGCTCACGCTTCCCTGGAAGAAGCGCTCGGGCGACGAGAAGATCACGCTCGAGAAGGTCGAGTCGGCGCTCGACGGCCGGCACTACGGGCTGAACGAGGCGAAGGAGCGCATCCTCGAGTATCTCGCCGTGCGCCAGCTGCGCGGCGACCGCGGGCGCGACCCGCACGGGCCCATCCTCTGCTTCGTCGGGCCGCCGGGCACGGGCAAGACCTCGCTCGGCGAGGCGATCGCCGCGAGCATCGGCCGCGCGTTCTACCGCATCTCGGTGGGCGGCGTGCGCGACGAGGCCGAGATCCGCGGGCATCGCCGCACCTACGTCGGCTCGCTCCCCGGACTGCTGCTCCAGGCGATGCGCCGCGTGCAGGTGAACGATCCCGTCCTCATGATCGACGAGATCGACAAGATGACGTCGGGCGGTCCGAGCGGCGACCCGACCGCGGCGATGCTCGAGGTGCTCGACCCGACGCAGAACGCCGCCTTCACCGACCACTATCTCAACCTGCCGTTCGACCTCTCGTCGGTGCTGTTCATCTGCACCGCGAACAACCTCTTCGACATCCCGCACGCGCTGCGCGACCGCCTCGAGGTGATCCGCATCGCCGGCTACACGGTGGAGGAGAAGGTCGAGATCGCCTGGCGCTACCTGCTGCCGCGGCTGTTCGACGAGCACGGCATCACCGACCTCGACCTGCAGTTCACCGACGAGGCGCTGGGGCTCATCGCCAACCGCTACGCGCGCGAGGCGGGCCTGCGTACCTTCGAACGCCACATCGCGGCGCTCATGCGCAAGCGCGCCAAGCGGAAGGCCGAAGGCGAGACGGGCGCGTGGATAGTGGATGCCGCGCGCATCGATGACGTCCTCGGGCCGCCGCGCTGGGCGCCGGAGGAGGCCGAGCAGGAGCCGGAGGTGGGGACCGTCACCGGGCTCGCCTGGACCTCCAACGGCGGCGAGCTGATGACGATCGAAGCGCTCCGCATGCCTGGCACCGGCAAGCTCATCGTCACCGGCCAGCTCGGCGACGTGATGCGCGAGTCGGTGGACGCGGCGAGCTCCTACGTGCGCTCGCGCGCGAAGGCGCTGCGCGTGGGCGACCCGGAGATGAAGTCCACGGACCTGCATGTGCACTTCCCCGCCGGCTCGGTGCCGAAGGACGGCCCCAGCGCCGGCGTGGCGGTGACGCTCGCGATCGCGAGCGTGATGTCGCGCCGCCCCATCCGCCGCGACGTCGCCGTCACCGGCGAGGTGACGCTGCGGGGCAAGGTGCTCGAGATCGGCGGCGTGAAGGAGAAGGTGCTCGCCGCGTATCGCGCGGGCCTCCGCTCGGTGGTCCTCCCCGCGGCGAACGAGAAGGACCTGCGCGAGATCCCCGCCGAGGTGCGCGCCGCGGTGACCTTCACCTGCGTGAGCACGATGGACGAGGTGATCGAGGCGATGCTCCTCCCGCCGCGGCCCAACGGGTTCGCCGAGGACCTGCCGCTGTTCGACGAGGTCTCGCGCAGCGCGGTCGACGTCCGATGACGCGACGCCCGTGGGAGGTGCGCCGCTCGCCGCGGCACGGCCGCGGCGTCTTCGCCATCGCGACCATCCCCGAGGGGACGCGGATCATCGAGTACACCGGCGAGCTCATCAGCGAGGCCGAAGGGGAGCGCCGCTATCCCACGCCCCCCGACGGGCACGAGGAGCCGGAGCATACCTATCTGCTCACCCTCGACGAGCACCGCGTGATCGACGCCAACGTGGGCGGGAACGCGGCGCGGTACATCAACCACTCGTGCGACCCCAACTGCGAGCCGATCGCGTTCGGTGACCACATGTGGATCGTCGCCGTGCGGGACATCCGGCCCGGCGAGGAGCTCGCGTACGACTACGCGATCGAACTCGACGAGCCGCACACGCCGGCGCGGAAGCGGCGATTCCCCTGCGCCTGCGAGGCGCGCAACTGCCGCGGGTCGATCCTCAAGCCCAAGCGGCAGCCGCTGCATCCGCGCGTGCGCCGCGCTATCGCGCGCTACGGGCCGCCGGCACGCTCGCGCTGAGCAATGCGCGCGGCGCGGCGACGCGCCGTCCCGCGACGACATCACTGCTCGGCGAGCAACTCGTCGACCTCGGTCTTGAGCTCCGCGCGCGTCTCGGCGAACGCCGCCATGTCCTGCTGCGGCACGAGCGCGGGCATGATCATCTTCAGCTCGCCGGCGAAGTGGGCCTCCGGCGTGTAGGCCTCGTCCTCCAGCGCCGCGGCGACGCCGACGAGCGCGAGGATGACGCCCACGGTCACCGCCCCCGAGCGCCAGCGTGCCGCGCGGGAGAGGTGCGAGGCGGCCGAGAGATGCGACGCGACCAGCGCGCCAAGCAGGACCATGAGCGCGAACCCTTCGGCGCCCGACGTCGCGGGGAGCGCCGGGAAGAGGAAGCGCACCCACCCCGCGGCGTCGCTGATCACGAGGGAGGCGACGACCGCCGCCGCGGCGATCGCCACGTGCGAGAGGAAGTGGAACCGCCCGAGCACCACGCGCGCCGCGATCGACCAGGTGCCGGCCCACATCGCGACGAGCACCATCGCGACGAGGAGTTCCGAGAAGACCTGCGAGGCGGCCCCGCGCGTGGTCGTCGCGAGCCAGAGCCGCAGCACGCCGATGACGAGCGCTGCGACGATCACCACGGCGCGCCCGCGCGCCGACTCGGCCCAGTCCACTCCGGCCGCGGGCGACGGCGAGAGCGGGACCGCGGCCGCGAGCGGCGCGAACTCGTCGCGGAACCGCAACGTGGTGCGTCCGAGGACCACCACCGTGCCGGCGCGCACCTCCACGCGGTCGGTGCGCCCGTCGCGCGGCAGGCCGATGCGGTTCACGCTGCCGAGGTCGACCAGCGTCCACCCACCCACGGCATCGGGCTCGAGGCGCGCGTGCCGCGCGTCGACGTGCGGATCGTCCAGCACGACCTGGTTGTCGAGCCCCCGGCCGATCGCGACGGGCGCGCCGTCGAGGCGATGCCGCTCGCGCACCTCCGCCTGGCGCGCCCCGTGGCGCCCGGCGACGAGGACCTCGAGGATCAGCGCCATCCGACGTACTCCAGGTAGCGGCCGGCGATCCGGTCGATGTTCTCCCAGCTCGCCCCGGAGAGGGTCAGCGTGGACGAGAGCCCTGCGTTCGACCGGCCGAGCACCGCGACCTTGAGCGTCGCATCGTAGAGCCCGGGGAGCTTCTTGAGTCCGCGGAGGCAGAGCACGGCGCGCACCGGCGTCCGCGCCGCCGCGACGTTGCGGGTGCGGCAGACCCACTTGGTCACGTGCTTCTCGTCGCCGCCCGGGGTGTCGTCGAGGGCGAATCGCTGCGAGTAGAGCGCCCCGAACTGCGCGGCGTTCAACCGGTTGCTCGTCAGCGCGACATGCACGAGCTCGATCATCCCCGCGCTGTGGTCGCCGGCGAGGAAGACCTCGTCGTCGGTCCCGCAGCGGTGCCAGACCTCGGTGTACATCGGCTCCGCGTCGCGCTCGTCGGAGCGCTCGCTGCCACCCCAGCACCGGAAGATCGGTGCCGGTTCGGTCGCGACGCGGAAGGGACCGACGTCCACCATCGGTGGGGAGGCGTCGAAGAGGGTCCCGAGATAGGCCTGCTGGTAGTCGCGGAGCTGTGCCGCGATCTCGGTCATGAGGTCGGCGGCCGGCGTGAAGCCCGGGGCTTGCACCCGCGCGAGCAACGCCGTCGCCTGCGCCTCGGGGACGAGGAAGGAGCGCTGCTCCCCCATCGTCGAGACGTTGACGCCCACCACACGCCCGTCGTTCGTGATCGTCGGACCGCCGCTCATCCCGGGGTTGATCGACCCGGTGAAGTGGATCTTCGGATAGAGCGTGTGCTTGAGGTTCCCGTTGTACGTCCCCTCGACGATGCTGAGCCCGAGGTCGTTGGGATGTCCCAATGAGTAGAGCCGGTCCCCCTGCCGCAGCGGCACGCTCCCCAGCGTGAAGTGGCTGGGCGAGGCGCGGCCGGTGCGGAGCACGGCGAGGTCGTGCACCACGTCCACCGCGACGACCTCAACGGCGCGCACGGAGCCGTCGGCCTCGACGATCTCCACGCGATGGTCGTCCGGTTCCTGCACGCGATCGGAGATCACGTGATAGTTGGTGACCATCAGGCCGTCGGCGCTCACGAAGAAGCCGGTGCCGATCGTCCGCTTGGCGCTGGACGACGTCTCGATGATCTGGATCTTGAGGATCCGGTCGCTGTAGCGGGCGAAGACGGTCGAGGTCGCCTCGCGCGGCTCGTCCTGCGCGCCGACGGGCTGCGCGAGGGCCGGGCACGCGACGACGGCGAACAGGGCGCGCCAGAGGAGGGATCGCATGGGGGGAAAGCTGGCGGAGGGCGTCGCCGGGCGCCACGGGCTGGCAGAGGCCGCGCACCGCTCCCATACTTTCGCGATCCGGATCCGTTCGTTCCCCCCACGATCGAGGCCCCGCATCCATGTTGGAACAGACCCCCCGCGCCCGCAGCGTGTCCGAGCTCGTCGACGCGACCTTCTCGTTGTATCGCCGCAACGCGAGCGCGTACATCATGGTCACCGCGATGGCGGTGGTGCCGGGACTCGTCGTCCAGCTCCTCTTCCTCCGCCCCTCGATGGAGCCGAGCATGGGGAACGCGATGGGGGCGTTCCTCGGCGGGCTCATCTCGCTCGTCACCTACGGGCTGATGACCGGCGTCGTCACGAAGGTGGGGTCGGACGTCTATCTCGGCGGCGAAGCGGATGTCGCCGCCGCGGTGCGCCACGTCATGCCGCGCCTCGGCTCGCTGATCGCGGCGGGGATCATGAAGGGCATCTACTTCTTCTTCTACGCGCTCCTGCTCTTCTTCCCCGTGTTCATCGCGTTCGCGAAGTACTTCGCGCCCGAGGCCGCGGTGGTGCTCGAGGGGAAGACGGCGGGACAGGCGATGGAACGCTCGGCGCAGCTCTCGGATGGCCTCCGCTGGCACATCCTGCGCACCCTCGTGCTCGGCTATGGCATCTACTTCCTGCTCGCCATGGCGATCGGCGCGATCGGCGTCTTCGGCAACAGCGAGGTCGTGATGCTCTTCGTGCAGACGGTGTTCACCGTGATCGCGTACCCGATCGTCGGCCTCCTCTCCATGATGCTCTACTACGACGCGAGGATCCGGAAGGAAGGATTCGACATGGAGCACCTCGCGCGCGCGCTCGGCGACGCGTCGGCGCCCCCGGCGCGATAGTCCGCCGGTGACGGTCGGCCTCCCCCAGGACACGCTCGTCACCTGGCCTGCCACGACGGTGCGCGACACCGTCGTGGCGATCACGCAGGGCGGCGGCTACGACCGCGCCGCGACACAATCGGTCTGGGAGTACATCGCCGAGGCGATCAGCCGCTTCTTCAGCGCGCTCTTCCGGCTCCTGCCGCCCATCCGCACGACGAACTTCCTCATCGTCGTGCTCGCCGTCACGCTCGTCGTGCTCCTCATCGCGCGCATCGTGCTCGATGCGCGCGCGCGCCGCGAGCACTGGGCAGGGGAGCATCGCGACCAGCGGCCCGGCCGAGCGCTCGACCCGTGGACCGAGGCCGAGCGTCACGCGGCGGCCGGCTCGTACCTCGAGGCCGCGCACTACCTCTGCATCGCCTCGCTCGCGGCGAGCGCGCGGCGCGGCGAGGTGACGCTCCATCCCGCGAAGACCACCGGCGACTACGCCCGGGAGCTCCGACGACGCGGCGCGCCGAGCGAACGCGCCTTCCAGGCGTTCCGCGCCCGCTACGATCGCGTCGTGTACGACCTGCAGCACTGCTCGGCGGAGGAGTACGCGCGCCTCATCGAGGCTGCGCGGCCCTTGCTCGCGCGGGAGCGGGCCGCGTGACCGCGCCGTCCCCCGCATCGCCGCCACGGCGGCCCGTGACTCCGACGCCCTGGTGGACACGCCCCGCGATCGTGCTCCCCGCGGTGGGCGCGCTCGCGTTCGTCGCGGCGCTCTTCTCGCCGGTCAAGCAATCACCGCGTGGCGGCGACCCGCGCCTCTCCTCGCTCTCCACCGCCCCGCTCGGAGCCTCCCTCGCCTACGAGCTCGCCGACCGGCTGGGCTGGGACGTGGAGCGGCGCCTGCGCACCGGCATCATGAGCGACCGCGGGACGATCCTCGCGGTGCTCGATCCCGCGATCCCGTTGCGCGTGGGCGAGGTGCATGCGCTCCTCGAGCATGTGCGCGCGGGAGGCGGCGCCTACGTCGTCACCGGCGCCTCGACCGGCGCCCTCATGGACTCGCTGCACCTCGCGGCGGCCACCGCGGGCGCGATGGTGCCGGTCGAGGCGAAGAGCCGGAGCTGCAAGGAGCCCGCCCCGCAGGAGCGGCTCAACTCGCTCTGGTTCGGGGCGCCGCCGCAGATGCGGTCGCTCCGCTGGACCGCCCCGCCCCCGCCGGAGCCGCGCGTCTTCGTGACGATCACCTCGGCCGAGTCGAAGGATCGCACGAGGCTGCGCGACGTCGTGGTCGGGTTCGGGTACGGCGCGGGACGGCTCGTCGTGTCGGTCGATCCGGACGTGCTGCGCAACGACGCGATGCGCGACTGCGCGCCCGGCCTCGACATCGCCTTCGTGCGCGCCCTCGAGTTCCTGCGCGACGGGGGGGACGTGCCGCGCCGACGCCTGGTGTTCGACGAGTACCATCAGGCGCATGGTGCGCACCCCGGCACGGTGAGCGCGGCGGCACTCTTCCTCCGCGACCTGCCGACCGGCCGCCTGCTCGCCCAGCTGGCGCTCGCCGGCATCATCCTGCTCCTCGCGCTCGCGCCGCGCACCGTCCCGCCCCGGCACGAGACGCGTGTCGAACGGCGCTCGCCGCTGGAACAGGTCGATGCGCTGGCCCGCGCCTACGCGCAGGTGGGCGCGACGCGGACCGCGGCCGCGCGCCTCGTGCGCGGCACCCGGCGACGCACCGCGCGCGGGCTCGGGCGCGACCGCCGCACGCGGTCCGACGACGCATGGCTCGCGCACATCGCCGAGCGCCACCCGGCGCTGGCCGACGACGTCGCGCTCGCGCGGCGCGCGCTGGCCGACGCGCTCCCTTCCCGCACCTTCGCGACGCTGGGCCCCGCCCTGCATCGCATCGAAGCCACCCTCACCGACCGCTGACATGTCGTTCACCATCGAACAGGGCGCCGAGCGCCTCGCCCAGCTCCGCACCGCCATCGCCACGCGCATCGTCGGCCAGGAGGGCGCGATCGACGATGCCCTCGTGGTCTTCCTCGCGCGCGGCCACCTCCTCATCGAGGGCGTCCCGGGCACGGCGAAGACGTTGCTGGTGCGCGCACTGGCCGGGGCGCTCGGCGTGCGCTTCACGCGCGTGCAGTTCACCCCGGACCTCATGCCGAGCGACCTCACCGGCATCTCGGTGATGCGCGACCCGGCGCGCGGCTTCGAGTTCCAGCCCGGACCGATCTTCACCGACCTCCTCCTCGGCGACGAGATCAACCGCGCGCCGGCGAAGACCCAGTCGGCGCTCCTCGAGGCGATGGCCGAGCGGCAGGTGACGACCGACGGGCACACGCGGCCGCTCGACGCGCTCTTCACCGTGTACGCGACGCAGAACCCGGTGGAGCACGAGGGGACCTATCCGCTCCCCGAGGCGCAGCTCGACCGCTTCCTCCTCAAGACGGTGGTGCGCTACCCCGCGCGCGAGGCGGAGCTCGCGATGCTCGAGGCGCACGAGGCGGGGTTCGATCCCGAGCGGTCGGGCGCCACGCTCGTCGCGCCGGTGCTCACGCGCGACGAGGCCATCGCGCTGCGCACGCTGGTGGACGGCGTGCGGGTCGCGCCGGAGATCCGCGAGTACATCGCGAACATCGCGCGCGCGACACGCGAGGAAGCGGCGCTCTCGCTGGGCGCCTCGCCCCGCGCGACGGTGGCGCTCATGCGGGCGGCGCGCGCTGCCGCGGTGCTCGCCGGCCGCGGCTTCGTGCTCCCCGACGACGTGAAGGAGCGCGCGCCCGCGGTGCTGCGGCACCGCGTCGTCGTCGCGCCCGAGCTCGAGGTCGAAGGGCGCAATGCCGACGACGTGCTCGCCGGCATCCTCGAACGGATCGACGCTCCCAAGTGATGCGGCTGTTCCCCATCGTCCCCGAGCGTCGGCTCGCGCTCGCCGTCGCGGCGGGCGCGGTGCTCTGGCTGCTGCCGGCGCCGGTGGGTCCGGCGCTCGGCGCCGCCGCGTGGGTGGCGATCCTGGTCGCGGCGGGAATCGAGTTCACCCGGCTGCCGGGGCGGCGGAGCTTCGTCATCACGCGTGAGGCGCCGGTGTCGGTGGGCCTCGGCGACACGGTGACCGTCACCTATCGCTTGCAGAACCCGCGGGGCGCCACGCTCCGCGTGCTCTTGCAGGACCGCATGCCGGACTGCGTCGAGGGCGGCGTGGGCATCGCCACGCACATCGTGGGACCGCGGCAGACCCTCGCCGCGCCGGTGCCGCTGCGCGGGATGCGGCGCGCCGAGGAACCGCTGGGCGCCATCGGCGCCCGCATCACCACCGGCTTCGGGCTGCTCGGTGCCCGCGTGCGCGTGGCGCCCACCGACCGCATCCGCGTGGTGCCCTCGATGAGCGGCGTGCGCCGGTTCCGCCTCCTCGCCATGCAGAACCGCCTCGACTCGGCCGGGGTGCGCAACCTGCGACGGCGCGGCGAGGGACAGGGATTCGCCGGGCTCCGCGAGTACGCCGTCGGCGACGACCCGCGCCACATCGACTGGAAGACGAGCGCCAAGCGCGCGAAGCTGATCACCCGCGAGTTCACCATCGAGCGCTCGCAGACGGTCATCACGCTCATCGACTGCGGGCGCGGGATGACCCAGCTCGCGGGCGAGTTCCCGCGGTTCGAGCATGCGCTCTCCTCGGCGATGATCCTCACCGACATCGCCGCATCGGCCGGCGACCGCGTGGGGACGCTGGTGTTCGATGACCAGATCCGCGCCTTCGTGCCGGCCCAACGCAGTCGCGGCGCGCTGCATGCCGTCCGCGACGCGGTGGTGCCAGTGACCGCCTCCTCGCGCGAGCCCGACTACGCGTCGGCGTTCCGCCACCTCGCGTCACACCAGCGGAAGCGCGCGCTCGTCGTGCTCTTCACCGACGTGCTCGGCGTGCGCGCCTCGCGCGCGCTGCTCGCCCACGTCGCCCGGAGCTCCCAGCGCCATCTCGCCCTCGTCGTCGCGCTGCGCAACGACCCGCTGCTCGCGATGGCGGCGCCGGCGGCGGTCACCAGCGCGTCGCAGCTCTACGCCAACGCGGCGGCGGCGGAGCTCGTCGAGTCGCGCGAGGAGGCGCTGGAGCGGATGCGGCGCGCGGGCGCGATCGTGCTCGACGTCTCGCCGAGCACCATGACCGCGAGCGTGATCAATCGCTATCTGGAACTGAAGGCGCGGGGCGCGCTCTGACCGCGCCCTGCCGCAGATAGGCGTAGAGCGCGAGGGCGGTCACCGCCGAGACGGTCAGCTTGAGCTCGAGCGGCCACCAGGGGATGGGCGAGATGAAGCCCTCGATGAGTCCCGCGAAGAGGAGCAGGAAGGTCGCACCCGCGACGAGCGAGGCCGCACGGCGACCGTTCTCCACGAGCGCGCGCCGCCGCGTCCGGTCCCCGGGCACGAAGATCGCCGCCCCGATCAGCAGACCCGCCGCCCCGGCGAGGCAGATCGCGAAGAGCTCGAGCACGCCATGGGGCGCGATGAAGGCGAGGATGAGCGAGCCGATCCCCTTCGAGGCGTACAGCCCGAGCACCGCGCCGATGCTCAGGCCGTTGGAGACCAGCACCCAGACCGTCATCACGCCGGCGGTGATGCCGCTGGCGAAGGCGAGGAACGCGACCTGCAGGTTGTTGGCGATGATCGACGAGGCCATCGTCGGCCGGTAGATCTCGGGGACGTCGACGTAGCCCTCGCCCTCGCGCGCCGCGCGCACGCCGTCCTCGGCGCGATCGAACATCGCCGGCGGCAGGAAGGCCGTCGCCGCCTCCGCGTCGCGACTCACCGCGACCGCGGTCACGCCGAGCGGGACGAAGAGCAGCGCCGCGGCGAGGAGGATCGGGCGCGACGACCGCCGGATCTCCTGCGGCACCGTGAAGAACAGGAAGCGCACCACCTCGGCGGGCGAGATCGTGCGGCGCCGGTAGAGCAGGTTGTGCGCGCCCGACACGAGGCGGTTCACGTAGAACACCTCGCGCCCCTCCTCGCCGCGGCTCGCCGTGCGAAGGCGCGCGAGGTCGGCGGTGAGTTCGCGATACTCCTGCACGAACTCGCGCACGCCTTGCTCACCGAGGGAACGCAACCCGCCCTTCTGCGCGACGGCGAGCCGGCCGGCGAAGGCGGCCCAGCGTTCGGCGTTCGCGGCGACGATGGCGTGCCGCTCGCGCGCGGCCCCCGTGTCGCGGCGCACCGCCGCCCCCTGTCGCCGCGCCTCGGCCTCCGACGCATGCAGCTTCACGAGCTGCGCGGCGGGGCTCTGCCCCGCCCAGGGGCGCAGGTGCGTCGCGAAGCGCTCGCTGAGCTGGGCGACGAACTGGGCGCGTCGCGCGGGGTCGAGGTCGCCCCGGCGCTCGACGAAACGCGCGAGCAGCGCGAACTCCGGCTCGCTGAGCTCCGCCTGCAGCACGACCGCGCGCGGCGCGCCACCGGCGGCCGCGGCCGGTGCCGGCGTGGCCGCGGCGAGCGGCGGCAACAGTTCCTCGCGCACCACGAGCGTCCCGCCCGCGATGTCGCCGAGGCGCTTTCCCTGCTTGTTGAGGATCATCGTGATGATCCCGACCGCGTAGGTGAAGCCCGGCTGCATGTCGATGATGCGCATGAGATTGCGCACCGCCGACGCCCCGAAGGTCACGGAGAGCCCCCCGTCGCGGACCACGCGCAGGCGCATGATCCGCTTGCCGATCGTCCGGCCGTCGGAGAGCGCCTCGAAGAGCACCGAGTAGCCCCACATCACCGCGAACTGCGCGAAGATGAGCACCGCGATGGCCCAGCCGCCGAGGCGGTCCGGGGACGACCCGAGTCGCGCGGCCGGCGGCATCGCCATCACCCAGAGCATCACGACGCCGATGATCACGAGGACGCAGAGGAGCACGTCGATGAGCGCGGCGTTGATCCGCGACCCCACGCCAGCGAGGTCGTACGAGACGACGACGAGTTCGGGGGTCTCGACCTCGACGCGATCGCCGAGCATCAGGGCTCCTGCAACGTCACGCGGTCGAGCGTCAGGATGCGGGCCGCCGCGCCGAGCGGCTTGTCCTCGAGGATCACGACGGGTCGCCCCGCGATGGTCCCCGCCTCGAGCAGCAGGCGGCGACGCGCCGTCGTCCACTGACGCACCTCGGCACTGCCACCGCTCCCCGCCGCCAGCTTGTAGCGCCGCTCGAGCAGCCGCTGCATCACGTCACGGAACTCGGCGGCATCAACGGGCGAGTCCCAGACCGTCACCCAGCCGAGGGCCGCGCCGGCGGCGGTGTTCACCACCTGGAAGCGGTCCCCGTCCCACCCCATCGACGCGGCGACGGCCGTCCCCTCGTCCTTGAGGTGCTGGTAGACGAAGAGTCGCGTCTCGAACTCGCCGAGGTTGTCCTCGTGCACGAGGGAGGCCCCGCCCGGGGCGGCGAGCGTGACGCGCGTCGGGACGTCGGGGATCGAGTCGAGGTACTTCTCCGGATGCAGCACCTGCTCGGTGGATGAGGCGAACGGCGAGAAGGGCGCCTCGCCCGACCGGCGGCGCTTGAACTGCCGGATGAACTCCGCGCCGCTCAGGTACGGGAAGAGCATCGTCTCCTGGATGTACAGCGGCGAGGCGGCGAACTTCGGCATCGAGGAAGGGGCCGAGCGGATGGCGTCACGCACGCGGTCCCAGCCGCCCGGGATGCGCATGTCCATGTCGCTGCCGCCGGTCATGCTGATGATCTGCTCGTAGGTGGCCTGCCCCTCGATCACCGCCTGCATCGCGACCATGCGGTCGTTGTCGCCCTTGAGCGACTGCACCGAATCGATCCGCGTGTGCTGGTCCTGCAGCGCGTGCACGAGCTCGTGCGCGATGGTGATGTCGCGCATGTCGGCCGGCGCGTCCTTCACCACATAGAGGACCTTCGTGGCCGGGTCGTAGTAGCCCGCGACCTGCTCGGTGAGGAGGTCGATGAAGAAGGCGCGGAGGTCGAGCGTGTCGGGGAGAAGCCCGAAGAGCTGGTACGCCTGCTGCACGCCGGCGAGCTCGATCGGCGTGACCTGGTCGGTGAAGCTCTTCTCGACGAAGGCCCGCACCTCGTCCCGCGTGCGCTCCTGCAGCACCGGCAGCGTCTTGAACGCGAGCCCCGTCGACTCCTCGATCTCGGGGATCGCCTTGCGCACCTGGCGCCGGAAGGGCCCTTCGTAGCCCGGCGGCTCCTTGGCGCAGGCGGCGAGGGCGAGGACGACGAGCGGGAGCGCGAGGCGACGGACGAAGGGCATCGGGTGCGGCGGGAGGAGGGAGGACCGCGCTCAGCCGAGGAGCGTGGCGATGTACCAATCGATGAGGGTGTTACCCCAGAGCAGCGTGAGCATGCCGGCCGGCGCGAGGAAGACGCCGAACGGCACGAGCGGGAGTTCGAACTCCACCTGCTTCCGCTTCGCCCGAACATACGCGACGGGCGCGACGACGACGAGGAAGGCGACACTCGCGAGGGCCGCCGCGACGAACACCGTGAGCAGCGCGCGCCCCGGCCCGACCAGCGCGCCCACGAACGCCATGAGCGTCACGTCCCCCTGCCCCATCGCCTCCTTGCGGAGCGCGACCTCGCCCAGCCAGCCGACGATGGCGATCAGGCCGGCTCCCGTGCACGCGCCGACGAACGCATCCCACGGGCCGGCGAACGGCCCCTGCTCGAACCCGAACATCGCGACGACTGGGAACACCAGTCCGAGCACGAAGCCGGTGACCGTGAAGCCGTCGGGGATCACGTAGTGCAGCAGGTCGGTGATCGCGATGCCGAGGAGGATCGTCGCGGCGATGGCGATCCGCAGCGCGGTGAGCGTGGGCCCGTACGCCACCACCGCCCACACCCAGATCGCCGCGACCGTCGCCTCGATGAGCGGGTACTGGACGCTGATCGGCAGGGCGCAGCCGCGGCACTTCCCGCGCAGGATTAGCCAGCTCAGCAGCGGGATGTTGTCGTACCAGGCGATGGGGCGCTCGCAGCGCGGGCAGCGCGAGCGCGGCGCGACCACCGAGAGCTCGGCGGGCCAGCGCGAGATACATACGTTCAGGAAGGAGCCGATCGAGGCGCCGATCCAGAGGACGGGCAGGAGGAACGGAAGGGTCACGAACGCGGTCTCAGGGCGTAGAGGGCGATGCCGGCGGCCACCGCGACGTTGAGCGACTCCACGCCCGGGGCCATCGGAAGGGCGACCAGCCCCTCGCAGGCGTCACGCACCGAGGCCTTGAGCCCGGCCCCCTCGTTCCCGACCACCAGCGCGAGCCGCGCCGGCGGCTTCAACTCCTCCACCGGCCGTCCCTCCAGCGCCGCCCCCCACATCGGCACCGCCGTACGGCCGAGGAACGCCACCAGCGCCTCCTCCGTGCAGGAGATCGTCCGGTGGCGGAACTGGATCCCCACCGCGCTCCGCACCACCTTCGCGTTCCACGGATCCACCGTCCCGGGCAGCACGAGCGTCGCCGTCACGCCGAGCGCCGCGGCGGTGCGCAGCATCGTGCCCACGTTGCCGGGATCCTGGATGCCGTCGAGCACGAGGAGGCGCGCCACCGCCGGGAGCTCCAGTTCATCGAGCGTCTCGACCGGCTGCTCCGCGACCGCGAGCACGCCCTGCGGATGCTCGGTGTCGCTCGCCGTGAGGAACTCGCGTTCACTCACCCGGATCACGTCCACGTCGCGCGCGTGCAGCTGCGCGGCGAGCGCCGCCCCGCGCGCCGTGCGGTCGAGGAGGTCGCAGGTGATCGCGCCACTGATGCGCAGGCGCGACGCCAAAAGCTCCTCAACGGTGCGGATCCCCTCCGCGACGAAGAGCCCGCTCTTCTCGCGCGCCTTGCGGCGTGTCAGGTCCCGCGCTAGGGTCAATATTCGCATGCGACTCCTGAAGACTCTCGCCCTCTCGGCCCTCGTCAGCGGCTGTGCCGTCTCCACCCAGCAGGAAGTGGAGATGGGGGCCGGCTACGCCCAGCAGATCAGCAAGGAGCTCCCGCTCGTGCAGGACGCGGAGCTCAATCGCTACATCAACGTACTCGGCGATTCGATCGCCCGCATCGCCGACAGCCGCAACCTCGACTGGCGCTTCTTCATCGTCGACAGCAAGGACGTGAACGCCTTCGCCGTCCCGGGCGGCTTCATCTACGTCAATCGCGGCCTCATCGAGCGTGCGACGAACATGGCCCAGGTCGCGGGCGTCCTCGGCCACGAGATCGGCCACGTCACCATGCGCCACAGCATCCAGCAGATGCAGAAGGCGCAGGGCGCCAACGTCGGCCTCACCGCGGTCTGCGTCCTCACCAGCATCTGCAACAACCAGGCGAGTTCGGCCGCCATCCAGATCGGCGCCGGCGCCGCCTTCGCGAGCTTCTCGCGCTCCGACGAGGACGAGGCCGATGGCGAGGGCGTGAAGTACGTCGTCTCCGCCGGCATCGATCCCGCCGGGATCCCCGAGATGTTCCAGATCCTGCTCGCCGAGCGCGAGACCAAGCCCGACGCGCTCGACAGCTGGTTCCGGTCGCACCCGCTCGAGGAGTCCCGCATCTCCGCCGCCCGCGCCCGCATCGCGAAGATCCCCACCGGACAACTGCGTGGCCTGACCAAGGACACGCCGAACTTCCAGGCGTTCAAGCGGCGCCTGCAGGCCCTGCCGCCCTCGCCGCCGTCGCGCTGACGCGCCCCGCGCTACAGCAGCCCGACCCAGCGCTCCACCAATCCGCTGAACGCGCGCGACGCCTGCGCGCCGACCTCCACCACTTCGGCGTGGTTCAGCGGCGTCGGCGAGATCCCCGCCGCCGGGTTCGTGATCAGCGAGATCCCCGCGACCTCCATCCCCAGCGCGCGCCCGACGATCACCTCGGGCACCGTGCTCATCCCCACCGCGTCGGCGCCCATCCGCTCCAGCATGCGGATCTCGGCCGGCGTCTCGTAGGTCGGGCCCAGCAGCCCGGCGTACACGCCGCGCTGCAGCGCGATCCCCTCGGTGCGGGCGGCCGACTCCAGCAGTGTGCCGAGCCGCGGGCTCCACGGTGCGCTCATGTCGGGGAAGCGCGTCTCGCCCGGCTCCGCCGGCCCGATGAGCGGATTGCGGAACATCAGGTTGAGGTGATCGGCGATGAGCATCAGGTCGCCCGGGCGGAAGGTGCGCCGGATGCCACCCGCCGCGTTCGAGACGAACAGCACCTTGGCGCCGAGCGCGTGCACGACGCGCACCGGGAACGCCGCCTCGCGCGCGTCGTGGCCCTCGTACATATGGAAGCGCCCGGCGAGCAGCAGCACCTCGCGCCCGCCGAGCATCCCGCGGATGAGCTCACCGCGATGCCCTTCGACCTTCGGCGCATGGAAGCCGGGGATCTCCGCGTACGGCACGCGCGTCGCGTCGGTCACGCGGTCGGCGAGCGCGCCGAGCCCGGAGCCGAGGACGATCGCCGCCGCCGGCGTGCGCACGCCGAGCCGCTCGCGCACCGCGGCAGCGGCGCGCGCCGCGTCGTCCTGCCCATGCGAGGACGCACCGGTCATCGGACCTCCCGCCGCAACGCGGCGATGTCGGCGTCCACCCGCGCGAGCAGCGCCTGCTTCTCGGCGTCGGGAAGGAAGCCGTTCGTGAAGCCCTGCCGCGCGAGGCGCAGCAGTTCGTCGAACGTGAACCCGAGGTGCTTCGCCGCGAGGCCGTACTCGGTGACGAGGTCGGTCCCGCTCATCAAGCGGTTGTCGGTGTTGATCGACACCTGCAGTCCCGCGTCGAAGTACTGCCGGAGCGGATGCGTGTCATAGGACGCCGTGGCCCGCGTCTGCACGTTGCTCGTGAGGCAGCACTCGATCGCGACGCCGCTCGCCTTCGCCTCGGCCATGAGCGCCGGGTCATCGATGAGGTGCGTGCCGTGGCCGATCCGGTGCGCGTGGCAGGTGTGCATCGCCTGCGCGATCGAGCCCGCGCCGTCGCCTTCGCCCGCGTGGCAGGTACAGGGGAGGCCGTTCTCCTCGCAATGCAGGAAGGCCTGCGCGTGCGCCGAGGCCGGATTGCCGATCTCGCCGCCGGCGAGGTCGAAGCCCACGACCCCTTCACCCTTGAAGTCCACCGCGAGCCAGGCGAGCTCGAGCGACGCGGTCGGCGGCATGTTGCGGATGGCGCAGATGACGAGCTTCGAGACGATGCCGTGCTCGCGCTCGGCGCGCGCGAGGCCGCGCAGCGACGCTTCCACGACCGCCTCGAGCGAGAGCCCCTCGTGGATGTTGAGGATCGGCGCATAGCGCGTCTCGAGGTAGCGGATCCCCTCCTTCGCCGCGTCCTCCGCGAGCTCGTACGCGATCCGCTCCATCGCCTCGGCCTGCTGCATCACCGAGAGCGTGATGCTGAAGCGCTCGAGGTACTCCTCGAGGTTGCGCGCATCGTCCACGCGCATGAACTCGGCGAGGGCGTCGGCGTCGTCGCGGGGCATCCGCTTGCGCTGGTCGCGCGCGAGGTCGAGCAGCGTCGCCGGCCGCACCGAGCCGTCGAGATGGCAGTGCAGCTCCGCCTTGGGGATGCGGCGGATCAGCTCACTCGTGACGCGCGTCATTCCACGTCGGCGGCGTCGGCCTTCTGCCGGGCGGAGACGAGGCGCATGACGTAGCCCCCCGAGACGACGGTCTCGGGCGGGACGACGATGCCTCGACTGTCGGCGACGGCGCGCGTGCCGCCGCGCACCGCGTCGGCGGCGGCGGGGTCGGCGGCGAGCACCGCGTCGAGGACGGTGCTGCCGGGGGGCACGGAGACGCCCGCGCCGTTGACGAAGACGCGCAAGGATTCGGTCATCGGATGGTCGTGATGCGCGGCGCCTTCAGCGCGTCGGTCGGCGTGAAGCGGCCGCCGGGCGTGGCCCGCAGGTGGTCCACCAGGACGTCGAGGTCCAGGCGGTTGAGTTCCTCGATCACCGCGTCGCGCGCCAGCTGCGCGCCGTCGCCGCCCGAGGCCATGAAGTCGGTCATGATCACGCGGTACTTCTTCCGGTCATCGAGCCGCGACCGGTCGGAGAGCGTCACCTGCCGCAACCGCTGGCCGCGCGGGGCGGTCGGATCGAACTCCATCCGCACGCCGCTCACGTGATACCGAGGCGAGTCGCTGTCCACCAGCGCCTCGAGGTAGCGCCGGAGAGCGTCCCCCTTGATGGTCACCGCGACGAGGCGGTTGCCGAACGGCTGCACCTCGTAGAGGTCGCCCCAGGTCACGGTGCCCGCGCGCACCCCGGTGCGAATGCCGCCGTTGTTCATCACGCCGATGTCGCCGCGCCCCGCGATCCGCTGCGCGTCGGCGATCAGGTTCCCGAGCGCGTACTGGTTCCCTTCGCGCGGCAGCGGTGCGTCGAGGTCCACCACCTTCGCCGAGATGCGGTCGGCCACCGAGGCCATCGCCTGGCGCACGAGCGCCGCGACGGCCGGATCGGGCGTGATGCTGTCGCTCGTGACCGACCAGAGGCTGGGGCGCCCGGCGTGCGAGGCGGCCCAGCCCAGCGGCAGGTCGATCACGCCGAGCGCGCGAGCGCTCGAGCGGGCCTGCACGATGGGGATGTTGTTGACGACCGTCCCGACCGGCGAGTGCGTGTGTCCGCTCACGATCGCCTGCACGTCGTCTGGCGAGAGGGCGCGCGCGAGGTCGAAGATGTCCCCCGTGCACTTGTCGGGATCGGCGCGGTCGCAGAACCCGCCCATGTGCGCGACGACGATCACCAGCTCCGCGCCGCGGGCGCGGAGCGCCGCCGCGCGCTGCCGGATCACCGGCGCCGGGTCGACGAAGCGCAGGTCCGCCACGTGCTTGGGCATCGTCGTCGTCGGCGTCTCCGGGTCGGCGATGCCGATCACGCCGATCCGCGCGCCCTCGACCGTGAGCAGCGTGTCGTCGGGGATCCACGGCACGTCGCGGCCGTCGGCGTAGGTGACGTTGGCGCCGAGGATCGGCGAGTGCAGCTCCGCCATCCGGGCGCGCAGCGTGTCCTGCGTCCAGTCGAACTCATGATTGCCCATCGCGCCCGCCATCACGCCGAACGCGTCGAGCACCGGCACCACCGTGCGCCCGAACGCGAGGTTCGACGCCGGCGTCCCCTGGAAGAGGTCGCCGCCGTGCAGGACGATCGGCACACAGGTCGGCGCGCACTCGGCGCGCGCGCGCGCGATCATCGCCCCGAGCTCGGCCGCACCACCACGATTGCCCGCGTTGCCGTCGGGCCGCTTCTCCAGCGCGCCGTGGAAGTCGTTGAACGCGATCACGCGGAGCGTGCGCCGCGGCCGCAAAAGACGCCAGTTGGGCGCGAACACGTCCGCCGGCTCGATGGTCCCGCGACGCCGGACCTCCTCGATGAGCAGGTCGCGGATCTCGGTGGGGGACTCGAACACCACCGGCGCAGCGGTGAACATGGTATAGCCGCCCGCCCCGCCCGCCCGGTAGTTGTTCACCGCGACGGTGAAGCTGTCGGTCTCGACCATCGGCTTGCCGCGGTACTCGAGGCGCGTCACGCGCGCACCCATCGGCCGCGAGAGGTCGAGATCGTAGTCCGCGCCGGCGAGGATGTCGAAGTTGTAACCGGGGATCCGCGGATCGGGCCGCGACCGGAGGCCTCCGCGGCCGTCCGGTTCGACGAGCCAGAAGCGCGCGCTGTGCTCGAGGAAGGCGCGCACCTGCGCCCCGGTGAGCCGGACCGCGCGGAGGGAGTTCTCGTACGGATAGAGCTGGGCGATCTGCCGGACCGTGATCGGCCCCGGCTCCAGCGTGGCGTCGAGCGTGAACGCCGACGCGACCGAGAGGTCGGCCTTGGTCGCGCGCATCTGCGCCGACTGGATCAGGTCGATCAGCGCCATGTCCCGCACGCGCGCCGAATCGGTGCGCCAGGCGACCGTCGTGCGCCCGATCACCTCGTTGGAGTGCCGGAGTGCGGCGGCATGCGCCCGCGCCACCGCCCGCACCACCCCGGCGTGCTCGGCGTGCCCGCGGGCCTGCACCAGCGCGCCGCGCTTCGCCGCGACCTGCCAGCGCCCGTCGCGCCGCTCGAGCCCGATCGTCGACACCGAGACGCTCGTCGCCCAGTTCCGCGGCTGCACGATGAGCACGCCGTTGATGGTCGTGTCGGCCACCTCACGGTGCGAGTGCCCGACGACGATGAGATCCACACCGGCGACCTCGCGCGCGACCCGCGCCATCGCGTTCTCGTCCCCCAGGCCGTTCCCCGCCGCGTCGTACGAGTTCTCGCCACCCAGCCCCGAGTGCGCGACGACCACGACGAGGTCCGCGCCGGCGCGGCGCACCGCCGCGACCTGCGCCGGGAGGGAGGACACGATGTCATGCACCCGCAGCCGGCCCCGGAGGTTGTCCCGGTCCCACACCATCGCGCCGGGGGTCGTCACGCCGATGATCGCGACCTTCACGCCCTTGCGGGTGACCATCGTCCACGGCGCGTACACCCGGCCGCCGTCGAGCCGCTCGGTGTTGGCCGCGAGGAACGGGAACCGCGCCTGGCGCGTCGCGCGGTCGAGGATCGGGAGCCCGTAGTTGAATTCGTGGTTGCCGAGCGCGGCGGCGTCGTAGCGGAGCACGTTCATCGCCGCGACCACCGGATGCGGCGCGAGCGAATCGACCCGTGCCGCCACGTAGGTCATCGGATTGCCTTGGAGCAGGTCCCCCGCATCGACGAGCACCACGCGGCCGGGCGCCGCCTTCCGGAGCGAATCGATGATCGTCCCCGCGCGGGAGAGCCCCCGGACCGGGTCCTCGGCGTCCGCGTAGTAGTCCCAGCCGCGGAGGCGGCCGTGGACATCGGTGGTCGCGGCGACGAGCAGATCGAGGCGCGTCTGGGCGCGCGTCTGAGCCCGGAGCGGGGCGGCGAACGGCGCGGCGAGCGAGAGCGTCGCGGCGAGCAGGGCCAGAAGCGGCCGGCGCGGCATGGTCACCATGCAGAAAGCTAGTCCCGGCATGGCCTTAGGTGGAGGGCGGCCGTGTTGACCCCCCTCTCCCGCACCCCCAGACTTCAGGAGTCGATGATACAGGACCGTGACCGGTCCGGGACTGCACGCGCGCACCGGTCCGCCTCAACTTCCCCGCGTGCTCCGCTCCCGACTCGACCCACGATGAAACCGCTGATCATCGGCATCGCCGGGGGCACCGGCTCCGGCAAATCCACCGTCGCCCGTCGTGTCGCCGAGTCGCTGCCGGGGTCGCAGGTCGCCTTCATCGACATGGATGCGTACTACCGCGACCATCGCCACCTCTCCATGGAGGAGCGGCGTCGCGTGAACTGGGACCACCCCGACGCCTTCGACACCGCCCTCCTCGCCGACCATCTCGAGCGGCTCGGCCGCGGCGAATCGATCGACAAGCCGGTCTACGACTTCGTGCATCACGCGCGCGCGCCGGAGACGGTGCGCATCGACTCGGCCGACGTCATCGTGATCGACGGCATCCTCCTCCTCGTGGACGAGCGCGTGCGCCGCGTCTGTGACGTGAAGGTCTTCGTCGACACCGACGCCGACATCCGGCTCATCCGCCGCATCCGCCGTGACATGGCGGTGCGCGGACGCCCCCTCGACGAGATCCTCGACCAGTACCTCACCACGGTGCAGCCCATGCACCTGCAGTTCGTCGAACCCAGCAAGCGCTACGCCGACCTCGTCATCCCCCGCGGCGGCGAGAACACCGTCGCCATCGACCTCCTGCTCGCTTCCATCTCGCGGCGCCTCGCCGGGAGTCCCGTGTGACCGCACCCGCGTCCGGCGGAGAACGCATCCTCGTCGTCGACGACGAACCCGATATCGTCGCCCTCGTCGTCTACCACCTCGCCAAGTCGGGGTATCGCGTCTCGTCGGCCGCCACCGGCACCGACGCCCTCGCGCTCGCCAAGCGCGATCGGCCGTCGCTGATCGTGCTGGACCTCATGCTCCCGGGCATGTCGGGGTTCGAGGTCCTCGCGAAGCTCCGCGAGGAGGAGTCCACGGCCGGGATCGCGGTCCTCATGCTCACGGCGCGCAAGGAGGAGCCCGACCGCATCCGCGGCCTCGAGCTCGGCGCCGACGATTACCTCACCAAGCCGTTCAGCCCGCAGGAACTCGTGCTGCGTGTAGGCGCGATTCTCCGCCGCGTGGCCTCGAGCGGCGAGGTGTCCGACGTGCTCGCGATCGGTCCCATCCGCGTCGACCGCTCGGCGCACCGCGTGACCGTTAACGGCCACGAGATCGAGCTCACGCCGACCGAGTACAAGCTGCTGCTGACCCTCGCCGAGCGGCGCGGCCGCGTGCAGGGGCGCGCGCAGCTGCTCGAGACCGTCTGGGATGCCGCGCCGGACATCCAGACGCGCACCGTGGACATGCACGTCCAGCGCCTGCGCACCAAGCTGCATCCCGCCGGTGACCTCATCGAGACGGTCCGCGGCTTCGGCTATCGCCTGAAGGCTCCCGGCGCGCGCGAGGCCTGAGCCCGCCGTGCGGCTGACCCAGCGCCTCCTCCTCGGCGCACTCCTCGTCGTCGGCTTCCTCGCCATCGCGATCATCGCGGTGGTCGACCGGCAGCTCGGGGCGCGCCTGAGCGACGACGCGACCAACTTCCTCTCGCGCGACGCGCGGCTCGTCGGGCAGCTCTGGCAACGCGACGCGGCCTTCCCCGACTCGCTCGCCGACCGGGCCGGCGCCGCGCTCGGCAAGCGCGTCACGCTCGTCGGTCACGACGGCGTGGTCATCGGGGACTCCGAGTTCGACGGTCCGGGCCTCACCGGGTTGCAGAATCACGCGACCCGACCGGAGGTCGCCGCCGCGATGGGCGGCACGGTCGGCACGTCGCGGCGACCCTCGCCGTCCACCGGCGACGAGGAGCTCTACGTCGCCGTCCCCGTGGACGGACGCGGGGTGGCCCGCGTCTCGCTCCCCACCGAGAGCCTCGACCAGGTGATCCGTGCGGCGCGCGTCGACGTCGGGACCGCCGCCCTCCTCGCCCTCCTCGGCGCGCTCGGGATCGCGTTCCTCTTCTCGCGTTCCGTCTCGCGCCCCGTCGAGGAGCTCCGCGACGTCGCGCGCGCGCTCGCTGACGGCGATCTGGCCCGCCGCCCCACGCTGCGGGCGCCGGGCGAGGTCGGCGAACTCGCCGTCGCGCTCCGCGAACTCGCCGAGCAGCTCTCGGCGCGCCTGCGCGCCCTCGAGGCCGACGAGACGTTGCTGCTGCAGCTCACCGAGTCGCTCAATGAAGGCGTGATCGCGGTCGACACGGCCCAGCGGGTCGTGCGCATCAACGAGACCGCGCGACGCCTGCTCGGCGCCCGCGCCCCGCTGCCCTTCCCGGTCGATCTCCTCCCGCGCGAGACCGCGTTGCGCGATGCGCTCGTCGCGGCCTTCGCCGGCGAGACGACGGAGGGCGCCGAGGTCGTCATCTCGGGCCGCACGCTGAACGTCACCGCGCGACCGCTCGCCGAAGGGGGGGCCGTGCTCGCGCTGTTCGATCTCACGCGGGTGCGGCGGCTCGAGGCGGTCCGCCGCG
Organism: Gemmatimonadota bacterium; assembly: GCA_016714015.1. Classification (NCBI taxonomy): domain Bacteria; kingdom Pseudomonadati; phylum Gemmatimonadota; species Gemmatimonadota bacterium. Next base: position 129,605 of record JADJNZ010000008.1, on the reverse strand, counting down.
ACTTCGTCGCGAACGTCTCGCATGAACTGCGCACTCCGCTCACCATCGTGGGCGGCTTCGCCGAGACGCTGGCGCACGATGACGTCCCGTTCGAGGCGCGCCAGGGCTTCGCCCAGCGGATCCTCGGGAACACGCACCGCATGCAGCGCATCGTCGATGACCTCCTCGATCTGTCGCGCATCGAGTCGGGGGGGTGGGTCCCCAACCCGGTCGAGATCGCGCTCGGCGAGGTCGCCGGCGACGTGCTCGCCGCGGCACGCGACGCGGCGGAGCTCAAGGGCCTGTCGCTCGCGACCGACATCGCCCCTGATGCGCGCGCGGCCTACGCCGACGCGACCGCGCTCCGCCAGGTGCTCGGCAACCTCGTGGACAATGCGGTGCGCCACACCGCGACCGGTGGCGTGGTGCTCTTCTCCAAGCGGCACGAGCGCGGCGTGCTCGTGGGGGTCCGGGACACCGGGGTCGGGATCGCGCCGGAGCACCTGCCGCGCATCTTCGAGCGCTTCTACCGCGTGGATCCGGGGCGCTCGCGCGAGCAGGGTGGGACGGGGCTCGGGCTGGCGATCGTGAAGCACCTCGTCGAAGCGCACGGCGGCCGCGTGCGGGCCGAGAGCGAGGTGGGGGTGGGCTCGAGCATCACGGCCCTCTTCCCCGCCGCGGAGCGCGCGCCGAGCGCCTGATCCGCCGGGGGTGGCAGTACGGCAGGCCGTCGTGACATTCGCCGTTACAGATCTGTTGCCGTTCCGTGCGTTGCCCGGTACCGGGCCGTGGGAGCTTTGGTGCGTCCCCCTGCGGTCCGAGGGTGGACCTCGCGCTCCACCCCGATCCGCCCAATCCACGAGACGCCCATGCGCCGTGTCCTGACGCTGCTCCCGCTGTTCCTCCTCGCGCTCGTGCTGCCGGCCCAGGCTGGCGCGCAGGCGCCCACCGTCGGTCGCATCGTCGGCCGCGTGATCGACGCCGGGTCCGGCGCCGGCCTCTCCGATGCCGGCGTGCAGGTGGTCGGCACGAGCATCGGCACGATGTCCGGCGTCGACGGCCGCTTCACGATCGTGAACGTGCCGGCTGGCACCGTGACGATCCAGGTGCGCCGCATCGGCTATGCGCCGAAGACCATCACCGGCCTCTTCCTCGAGGGCGGCAAGACGCTCCAGCAGGATGTCTCGCTCGCGGCCGCGAGCGTCCAGCTCACCGCGCAGGTCGTCACCGCCGACGCCGAGCGCGGCTCGGTCGGCTCGGCGCTCGACGCGCAGAAGAACTCGGTCAATGTCGTCTCCAGCATCACCTCCGAGCAGATCGCCAAGAGCCCCGACGGCGACGCCGCGCAGGCGGTCGGTCGCGTCTCCGGCGTGAGCGTGCAGGACGGCAAGTACGTCTTCGTCCGCGGCCTCGGCGATCGCTACACGCAGACCTCGCTCAACGGCGCGCGCATCCCCAGCCCGGAGCCGGAGAAGAAGGTCGTCCCGCTCGACCTCTTCCCGACGGGCCTGCTGCAGACCATCACGACGGTGAAGACCTTCACCCCCGACCAGCCCGGCGACTTCTCCGGCGCGCAGGTCGACATCCAGACGAAGGAGTTCCCCGCGCAGCGCACCTGGGCGATGAGCACCAGCACCGGCGGCACCGATGCGGTCCTCGGCCGCAAGGTCCTCATGCCCAGCCTCGCGAGCGGTGACCTGCTCGCGGTCGGCGCCGCCTCGCGCGCGCTCCCCGGCTTCATCCAGCGCTTCGGCAACTTCGCCAACTCGTTCCCGGGCCAGCAGGACTTCAACCGGATGGTCTCCGAGTTCCGCAACTCGTGGACCCCGCGCTCGCAGGAAGGCGGCCTGAACGGCTCGACCTCAATCTCGGTGGGCGGCAACGACCCGGTGTTCGGCCAGCGGATCGGCTACCTCGTGTCGGGCACCTACTCGTACACGCAGGAAGCACGCCTCGGCCAGGTGCGCGCGCTCGCGCTCGCGCAGAACGGCTCGACGGCGTCCGAGGTGGACCGGTACGAGGGCGAGAGCGGCAAGGCGAGCGTCCTCTGGGGCGGCCTCGCGAACTTCAGCACGCTCCTCGGCTCGCGCACCCGCCTGGCGCTCAACAACACCTACAACCGCACGATGGACTCCGAGGCGCGCCGCGAGACGGGCCTCTCCGAGAACATCGGCGTCCCGTTCACGATCGCCCGCCAGAAGTACATCGAGCGGTCGCTCTACTCGACGCAGCTCCTCCTGCAGTCCGACCTGACCGCCAGCCAGAAGCTCGAGCTCGCCGTCACCGCCTCGGGCGTGTCGCGCGCCGAGCCGGATCGCTCTGAGTTCGTGCAGGCGACCTTCACCGACCCGACCACCGGCGCGCCGATGGCCCCGCAGTGGTTCGCGTCGTCCAATGAGGGCGCCGTCCGCACCTTCAGCGAGCTCACCGAGAACGCCTACGAGGCGCGCGGCCACTATCGCATCCAGTTCGGCGACATCGGCCGTTCGCTCGCGATCAAGGTCGGCGGCCTCGGCCGTCACGGCACGCGCAACGCCGACAGCTACGCGTACAGCATCAACGCGACGACCATCCCGCAGGCCGACCGCGAGCTCTCCCCCGAGTCGATCTTCGACGGCCGCTACACCGGCGCCGGCGACAACGTCTGGCGCGTGACGCCGATCGGCGTCGGCGGCGCGTACGCGGCGAGCGACTACACCGTCGCCGGCTTCGGCATGGTCGAGAAGGAGTTCGGCCCGCGCTGGCAGCTCATCACCGGCGCCCGTGTCGAGTACTCCGACGTGCTCGTGAAGGCCGTCCCGACCATCGGCGCGACGACCTCCACCAACCCCGTCTTCACCGACGTCCTCCCCGCGATCGCGCTCACGTTCCGCCCGACCGAGACGATGAACCTCCGCGTCTCGGCGTCGCAGACCGTGTCGCGCCCCGAGTACCGCGAGCTCGCGCCCATCCAGTACCGCGAGGTCATGGGCTTCGACAACGTGCTCGGCAATCCCGACCTCCAGCGCGCGCTCATCCAGAACTACGACTTCCGCTGGGAGTGGTACCCGGGCGCCGGTGAGGTGCTGAGCGTCGGCCTCTTCGCCAAGCGCTTCACCAACCCCATCGAGCGCGTCTACCGCGGCTCGTCGGGCACCCGCATCATCACCTTCGTGAACGCCGCCGGCGCCGACAACTACGGCATCGAGCTCGAGGGGCGGAAGTCGCTCGACTTCATCGCCGCCGCGCTGTCGAACCTCTCCCTCTCGGCCAACGCGACCTTCATGGCGAGCGACATCCGCCTCGCCGGCCAGTCGATCGCCGTGACGAACAGCCAGCGGCCGATGGTGGGCCAGGCGCCGTACATGTTCAACACCGGCCTCACCTGGACGAGCAACAGCGGCGCCTCGAGCGCCACGCTGCTCTACAACGTCGTCGGCGCGCGGATCACCGAGGCGGGCGAGGTGCCCCTCCCGGACGTGAAGGAGATGGAGCGCCATGTCGTCGACCTGTCGCTGCGCTTCCCGGTCAGCGAGCGCGTCTCGGCGCGCGTCGATGCCCGCAACCTCCTCGACGCCCCGTACCGCTGGCTCCAGGGTCCCGTGACGCGCGAGAGCTACCGCCTCGGCCGCGGCCTCACCGTCGGGTTGAGCTGGCGCCCGTAGCATGACGCGCCGGCGCGCGACGCCGGACGTGACCGAGCCGTGACGAGAACGCCGCCGTGTGGAGACACGGCGGCGTTTTCGTTCGGCATGACGCGTGACACGCGCGTCGTGTCCCTTCCCGATCGTTCCTCACCAACTGGACTCCCCAATGCTCCGACCGAACGGACGCATCCTCGTCGCGGCCCTCGCCGCCCTCACGCTCGCGGCCTGCAACAATGAGGATGGTGGCGGCACCGGCGTCATCCCGCCGGGCAACGCGACGCTCACGACCAACATCACGGTCAACCGCACGCTCTACAAGGACACGCTCTACACGCTGCAAGGCTTCATCCAGGTGACCAACGGCGCGACGCTCACCATCCAGCCCGGCACGGTCATCCAGGGCGACTTCGCCACCGTCGGCTCGTCGCTCTTCATCACGCGCGGCGCGCGCATCGTCGCCAACGGCACCGCCGCCGAGCCGATCGTCTTCACCTCGTCGCGCCCGGTCGGGCAGCGGCAGGCCGGCGACTGGGGCGGCCTGATCATCATCGGCAACGGCGTGATCAACCGCGTGGCCCCCGTCATCCTCGAGGGCACCGGCACCGGCGCCTCGAACCCATCGCAGGAGTACAGCGGCGGCAACAACAACGCCGACAACAGCGGCACCCTCCGCTACGTGCGGATCGAGTTCGCCGGGTACGCGACCGCGACCGACGCCGAGCTCAACACGCTCACCCTCGCCGCGGTCGGCAGCGGGACCACGCTCGAGTACGTCCAGTCGCTCTACGGCCTCGACGACTCGTTCGAGTTCTTCGGTGGCGCGGTCGACGGCCGCTACCTCGTCTCGTACGAGTCGGGTGACGACCACTTCGACATGTCCGAGGGCTACGTCGGACGCCTGCAGTACCTGATCGCGTACCAGAGCGCCCTCGTGGTGCCGCGCGCCGGCGCCGGCAACACCTCCAGCGACCCGCAGGGCATCGAGAACGACGGGTGCAACGGCACCGGCTGCGCCTCCGGCCAGAACTCGACGCCGTTCACGGCGCCGGTCGTCGCGAACTTCACGCTCGTCGGCACCGGCAGCGGCACCGGGGTCGATGCGACCAACGGCGGCTACGGCGCGATCCTCCGCCGCGGCACCGGCGGCTACTACGTGAACGGCGCGATGGCACGCTGGCCCAAGGGCGCGTTCGGCCTCCGCGACTCGACCACCACGAAGGTCCGCTACACCGACGGCGTGCTCGACGTGCGCAACGTCTTCATCGCGCAGACGCCGTCGATCTTCACCACCGCCTCCGGCGGCTGGGTCATGACCGACTCGGTGGCGCGGAACATCACGCGCGACGCCGCGGCCACCACCGCGAGCCTCTTCACCACCTTCACCATGCCGGCCACGTCCGCGACCTCGTTCGACTGGGCGCCGGCCGCCGGTTCGCCCATCGCGACCGGCGGGCTCACCACCTTCAGCGGCAACCTCGCCACCGCCGCCGGCACCTTCGTGACCGGCACGGCCTACCGCGGCGCGGCCGCCCCCAGCGGCACGAAGTGGTGGCTCGGGTGGACCAACTACGCCATCAACTGATCCCCTAGATTGACCCGAGGGGCCGGGGCTCGTTCGCCGAGCCCCGGCCCCTCGTGCGTCCTCTCCTCCGCCGATGCGAACCCTCTCGCGCTCCATCCTCCGCGCCGCGTCCGCGGCGCATCGACTCGTGCTCACCGCGGTCGTCACGGTCGGCGTCGCAGCGTGCGATCCGGCCCCACGCGCCGAGCCGCCGACGCCCGCCGCTGGTGTCGTCGACTCGGCGCTCCCCATCCCCACCCTGCTCGCGCGCTTCCGCGCGACGGTGTCGGACACGCCCGCCGTGCTCGAGGGCGGTGCCGACTCGCCGCTCACCCTCGCGCGCGCGCTGTCGCGTGCCCTCGCAGCGCACGACACCGCCGCGGTGCGCGGTCTCGCCGTGAGCAAGGCGGAGTTCGGCTGGCTCTACTATCCGAACACGAAGTACGTCCGTCCGCCGTATGAGCTGGGACCGGAGCTCGTCTGGTTCACCCTCGTCGCCGCGAGCGACAAGGGCGCCGGCCGGCTCCTCTCGCGCTACGGTGGTCGCGCCCTCCGCGTCGAGGCCGTGACCTGTCCGGACTCCGCAGAGCAGGAGGGGCCGAACGCGATCCTCCGCGGCTGCCGCGTGAGGTTCGCGGTGCCGGACTCGGCCGAACGCGAGATGCAGCTCTTCGGCGCGTTGCTCAAGCGCGACGGGCGCTACAAGTTCCTGTCGTACGCCAACGACCTCTGACCCCGCCCTGATGACCGGACCTCGATCCCTGACGTGGCTGCGCGCGGCCGTGCTCATCTGGATCGGGGTGCTCGGGGGATTCGCCGCCGGGATGGAGTGGATCCGCACGCGCCCCGCGCCACCGCCGCCGCCGTCGGGCGGCATCGACCTCGTCGGGGCGGGCGCGACCTTCCCGTATCCGCTCTATCGTCGCTGGTTCGCCGAGTACCGCGATGCATCCGGCGTCCGCATCAACTACTTCTCCGTCGGCTCGGGCGAGGGGATCCGCCTGCTCTTCGAGGAGGAGATGGACTTCGGCGCGATCGACCGCCCCCTGCGCGCCGATGAGCGAGCCCGGGCTCGCTGTGGTCCCGTCGAGATCCCCACCGTCATCGGCGCGATCGCCGTCGTCGTGAACCTCCCGCGCATCTTCAGCGCCGTCCGCCTCGACGCCCCCACCCTCGCCGGCATCTACCTCGGGCGCATCACCCAATGGGACGACCCCGCGCTGCGCGCGCTCAACCCGTCGCTCGCGCTCCCGGCCATCCCCATCCGGGTGATCCAGCGCGCGCGGTCGAGCGGCACCAGCGAGGTGTTCGCCGACTACCTCGCGACGACCGCCATCTGGCGCGCCGCGCAGGAGGACGCCGCGGGAGCCGGGCGCACCGACTGGCCCGCTGGCGAGCGCGTCGAGGGGAACGAAGGGGTCGCGGCCCAGGTGCGTGCGACCGAGGGCGCCCTCGGGTTCGTCGAGCTCTCCTACGCCCAGCAGTCGCGCCTCGCGACCGCCGCGTTGCGCAATGTCGCCGGCGCGTACGTGCGTCCCGACTCGCTCTCGCTGGCCCGCACCGCCGCCGAACTCCTCACCGGCGCGCGCGCCGACACCCTCCACGGCCTCGTCGGCGCGCGCGATGCGGCGGCCTATCCGGTCGCAGCCATCACGCGCCTCGTCGTCGACCGCGCGCTCGGGGATTCCACCCGCGGTGCGCACTTCCTCGCCTTCGCCCGGTGGGCACTCCGCGAGGGCGCGCACTCCGCGCGCGCCCTCGGCTACGCCCCGCTCCCGGGGAGCGAGCTGCGGCGACAGGTCGAACGCCTCGACGCGCTCACCCCCGGCATCTGCCCCTCCCCGAGGACCATCTGATGGCGCTGCGCGCGCAGGACGGCCCCTATCGTACGGCCCGCGAGGACCGCGATCGGCGCATCGCCGCGATCGACATCGGATCGAATTCCATCCGGCAGATCGTCGCCGACGTGTTCCCTGACGGCGCCATCCGCATCGTCGACGAGATGAAGGCCGCACCGCGGCTCGGCGCCGGCCTCAGCGCCACCGGCGAACTCGACGCGCAGCACATGGACGAGGCGATCGAGGCCCTCGCGCGCATGGCGACGCTCGCGCGCCAGCAGGGGTGCAAGCGGATCGAGGTCGTCGCCACCAGCGCGGTGCGCGACGCGCGCAACGGCCCGACCTTCCTCACGCGCGTGCGCCGCGAGACCGGCCTCAAGCCCCGCGTGCTCATCGGCGAGGAGGAGGCCCGCCTCGCGTTCCGCTCCGCCCTCGCGCATTTCGAGCTCGGTCACGGCCGCTCGGTCGTCATGGACATCGGCGGCGGCTCGCTCGAACTCGCCCTGGCCGCCGAAGGACTCGTCGAGCGCCTCATCACCTTCCCGTTCGGCGCGATCCGGCTCACCGAGCAGTTCCTCGAGGGACGGTCGGGCGCGAAGGGCGTCAAGAAGCTCCGGAAGCACGTCCGCGCGCAGATCAAGGAGGTCCTCCCCGTCCGCGACTGGCGCGGCGCCGAGGTGATCGGCTCCGGCGGCACCTTCACGAACCTCGCCGGCATGTTCCTCGCGCGTCAGGGCGTGAAGGTGCGCAGCGTGCACGGCACGCGGATCCCGCGGCACGAGGTCGAGCATATCCTCGAACAGCTCGCGACGATGTCGGTGCAGGAACGCCTGCAGGTCCCGGGGCTCAACGCCGGACGCGCCGACATCATCGTCGCCGGCCTCGCGGTCGCCGCCGAGGTGCTCGCACGTGTCGAACCGCGCGAGTTGAGCGCGTCCGCCTTCGGCATCCGCGAGGGACTGCTGCTCGAGACCGCGAAGGTGGTCCCCGTCATCGCCGACCCGGGGGAGGCGCGCGCGCGTTCCGTGCTCGCCTTCGCCGAACGCTGTCATTACGAGGTGCCGCACTCGAAGCAGGTGCAGTCGCTCGCCCTGCAGCTCTTCGACGCGATGGGCGCGCGCCTCGGGTGCGATCCCTCCGAGCGGCAGACCCTCGCCGACGCGGCGCTGTTGCACGATGTGGGCTACCACATCAACTACGAGCAGCATCACAAGCACTCGTTCCACCTGATCACGCATGCCGACCTGCTCGGCATCGGCCCCGAGGAGCAGGTCGTGATCGCGCACGTGGCGCGGTATCACCGCGGCGGCGTGCCCAAGCGGAAGCACGAGGCCTGGTGGGAGCTCGACCGCGAAGCGCGCGAGCGGGTGCGCCGGCTCGCCGCGCTGCTCCGCGTCGCCGACGGGCTCGATCGCGGGCACGCCAGCGCCGTCGACAAGGTGAAGGTCCGGTGGCTCGAGCGCGCCGTGCGCCTCACGCCCACACCGCGCCGCGCCAACGACCCGATGCGCCTCGAACTCTGGGGCGCCGCCCGCAAGGCGGAACTGCTGAGCGAAGTGGCGGGCGCCCCGATCGAGGTCGTCGCCCCGGACGGCCAGATCGTCCTACCGTAGGGTTCTGCCTTCCGCCTTCTGCCTTCCGTTCAGATCCCCACTTCCATCGAACTCCGCAGCGCCCACGAGCCGCGCCGAACCCCGGTCGCCTGATTCCGGAAGTCATCGTGCAGCAGCTCGCCCTGCACCTTGACCTTGTGGCCCTTGAGGTAGCGTGTGAACCCGAGCCCGACCTGCCGCTGCCGGTCGGCCCCCGTGAGCCCCGCGATCTCGCCGTTCGGCGTGACGATCGAGAAGCGCAGCGCCGGCTCGAGGTTGTTCTTGAGGAGGTACGACGTCTGCGCCGTCACACCGTCGCCGGTCAGTACGAACCGGGTCGTGGTGCCGTCGCTCGTGATCGGGTCGGGCGCGGTGCGCCGCGCCACCTCGGCCGAGATCGCGAACCCGCGATGCTTGTAGAGCGCATCGGCGATGTAGGTGTTCATGCTCCGTGGCGCGAGGAGCGGTCGGCCGAGCTGGCCGCCGGTGCGCACCGCCCGGTCATTGTGCTGCATGCCGAACGCCACGCTGAGCTTCGGCTTCGGCTCGCGGCGGAGATCGCCTTCGAAGTAGTCGCCACCGCCGGTGAAGGCACCGAAGGGGAGCAGTTCCACACGTCCGGTGTAGGCGAGGCCGTTGCTCCCGACCGCGGGGTTCCGCCCTTCGCCGGAGGTGATCGCCCCGCGGAGCACGTAGGGGAGCGCGGCATCCATGTTGACGTAGTTGGCGAAGAGGCCGACGTCGCGATCGATCGTGAACGCCCCGTTCACGATCGACCGATCGGCGAACTGGAGCTCGCTGGACGAGTTCACGCGTTGCCGGTTGCCGGGAAGCTTCCCCTGCCCGCCGATCAGCGCCAGCCGCTTGGTCGCCTGGAACGTCACGTGCGCGTCGCGGAGCACGTTCGGGAAGTTCGACGCCTCGAAGTCCTGGTCCCCGCGCGTGAACGAGAGCTGCACGTTCACCTTGAGGCGCGGATCCCACATGACCGACTCGAGCCGGAGCCGCATCCGGCGCACCGCGAGATTCGCGCTCGCGATGTCGAGGTCGTCGTCGCTCACCGTCGTGAGCTGGGCCAGCTGCTGCACGCGGAACCGCAGGATGAGGTAGCTGAACCCATCGGCGGCATTGAAGACCACCCCGCGGTCGCCGTACTCGACGGTCGGCTTGGGGGCGGCCGCAGCAGATGGCGCGCCCGGGGTCTGGCCAGGGAGGTCGCCGGGGGCGGCGAACAGGGCAAGGAGGAGGGCGGCGAGGCCGGCCAGCGAGCGGTGCCCGATGCAACGATCAGGCAACAGGTACGTCACGAGTCTGGACATGGAGTGGAATCTCTCACATCCATTTATGTTAGGCCACGACCGATTGTAACGGTCGTGTAATGACAGGCCGGACTCGGCGGTCCTCACCCGCCTTTCGCTCACCCGCCTCCGGCTACGGCTCGTCCGTGATCGCCAGGAACGCCATGCTCGAGGACGGCGGGCGCCCGGCCGACTTCGGGCTGGCGAGCGGACTCGACGGGAGGGGCCACGCCGCCGTGTCCCGGTGCGTGCCCCAGGAGTCGCGCAGCAGGATCCGGTGCGTGGCGCGCTCGCCTTCCTCGCCCGGCTGCCGCTGGATGTAGCTCCCGTCCGGCTGGAGGTCCCAGGCCTGCCGATTGTCCGCCAGGCACACCTCGAGCACCTGCTGCAGCCGCTCCTGGAAGTGCGGATTGGCCACCGGCGTCACCACTTCGACGCGGCGATCGAAGTTGCGCGGCATCCAGTCGGCGGACCCGAAGAAGTACTCCGGGGTGCCGTCGTTTCCGAACATCCAGATCCGGGAATGCTCCAGGAAGCGGCCGATGATGCTCTGCACGCGGACCCGGTCCGACAGCCCCGGCACCCCGGGACGCAGGCAGCAGATGCCGCGCACGACGAGGTCGATCTCGACCCCGGCCGACGACGCCCGGTACAACGCCTCGATGCACTCGGGATCCACGAGCGCGTTCATCTTCGCGATGATCCGCCCCGGCCGCCCCGCCATCGCCAGCGCCGTCTCGCGGTCGATCAGCCCCAGCACCTGGCGCCGCATGTTCACCGGCGCCACCAGCAGCCGCCGGTACTCCGCCCGGCGCGAGTAGCCCGTCAGCGAGTTGAACAGGTCGCTGATGTCCGACCCGATCGCCTCGTCGCAGGTCAGCAGGCCGATGTCGGTGTAGATGCGGGCGGTGCGCGTGTTGTAGTTGCCGGTCCCGATGTGCACGTACCGCCGGATGCCGTCCGGCTCCTTCCGCACCACGAGCGCCGTCTTGGTGTGCGTCTTGAGGCCCGGGAGCCCGTATACCACGTGCACGCCGAACGACTCGAGGGTCCGCGCCCACGCGATGTTGTTGATCTCGTCGAAGCGCGCCTGCAGCTCGACGAGCACCGCCACCTGCTTGCCGCGTTGCGCCGCCTCGGTGAGCGCCTGCACGATCGCGCCGTCACCCGACGTGCGGTAGAGCGTCATCTTGATCGCCAGCACGTGCTCGTCGCGCGCCGCCGACTCGATGAAGGTCTCGACCGACGCCCCGAACGAGTCGAACGGATGGTGGACGAGGATCTCGCGCTCGCGGATCACGTCGAAGATCGACCGGCTCGCATCACGGAGCTCGGCCGGCACCACCGCGATGAGCGGCGGGTCCTTGTGCTCCGGCAGGTCGGTGCCCGCGAGCGCCATGAGGTCGCTCACGTCGAGGAGCGGCCCGGGGGCGAAGACCTCGCGATCCGAGAGGGGCGCCATCTCCGGCGCCTCGCTCGCCCGCAGCTCGTCGAGGAGCAGTTCCCGCACGTGGAGCGGCATCCCCTCCTCGACCTCCAGGCGCACCACCTCACCGAAGCGGCGTTGGAAGAGCTGCTCCTCGATCATCGCGAGCAGGTCCTCCGGCTCCTCGGTGTGCTGGATGTCGAGGTCGGAGTAACGCGTGAGCCGGAAGCCGTGGCTCCCGAGCACGTCCATGCCGGGGAAGAGCGCGTCGAGGCGCGACCGGATCAGCGCCTCGAGTGGGACGAACGAGTTCGGACGGCCGGTCGGCACCCAGCGCGGAAGGCTCTTCGGCACCTTCACGCGCGCGAAGCGCACCGCGCCGCGCTCCGGGTCGCGCAACTCCACCGCGAGCGACAGCGACAGGTTGCTGATGTAGGGGAACGGGTGCCCGGGATCGACCGCGAGCGGCGTCAGCACGGGGAAGACCTGCGCATCGAAGTACTCGTCGATGCGCGCACGCTCCTCGCCCTCGAGCTCGTCGGGCGTGAGGATCCGGACCCCGACGCGGCGCAGCAGCGGCAGCAGCACCTCGTGCAGGAGATGGCGTTGCCGGCCCAGCAGCGCGCGCACCCGCGCATCGATCAGGTCGAGCTGCTCGGCCGGCGAGAGCCCGTCGCTGGCCGTCTGCAGGACTCCGGCGGCCAGCTGCCGCCGGAGCCCCGCGACCCGCACCATGAAGAACTCGTCGAGGTTCGAGCTGAAGATCGACAGGAACTTCACCCGCTCGAGCAGCGCCGTGCGCTCGTCCTCAGCCTCGTGGAGCACGCGCGCATTGAACTCGAGCCAGGACAGCTCGCGGTTCAGGAATGCCGGGTTCTTCGAGGCGAGCGCGTGCACCGGGGCCTCAGCCGCGGAGCGCGGCGACGATCAGGTACGAGATGGCGGCCACGGCCGCCGAGGCCGGGATCGTGATCACCCACGCCCAGATCATCCGGCTCGCGACGCCCCAGCGCACCGCCGAGAGACGGTGCGTCGCGCCCACCCCGACGATCGCGCCGGAGATGGTGTGCGTCGTGCTCACCGGGATCCCGAGGTAGGTGGCGAGGAAGATCGCCGACGCACCACCGGTCTCGGCGCAGAAACCGCCGATCGGGCGGAGCTTCGTCACGCGCGAGCCGAGGGTGTGCACGATGCGCCAGCCGCCCATGAGGGTGCCGAGCGCGATCGCCATGTGCGCCCCGAGCTTGATCCAGAACGGGATCTCGTCGCCGGACGCGAGATAGAAATGCCGGAGGAAGCCGGTCTCGTCGGCGAAGTACGCCTGCTGCGTCACGAGCAGCGACACGATGATGCCCATCGTCTTCTGCGCGTCGTTCGCGCCGTGCGACAGCGAGAAGAGCGCCGAACTCGTGATCTGCATGCCACGGAAGAGCGGGTCGAGCTTGGCGGGGCGCTGATTGCGGAAGATCCAGGTCGTCGCCACCATGAGCGCCCAGCCCGCGGCCATGCCGACCAGCGGCGAGACGACGATGAAGATCAGCGTCTTCGTCCAGCCCGAAGTGATGATCGCGCTGAACCCGGCCTTCGTCACGGCGGCGCCGGCATACCCGCCGATGAGCGCGTGCGACGAACTCGAGGGGATGCCGTAGAACCAGGTGATGAGGTTCCAGACGATCGCGCCGAGCAACCCGGCGAGGATCACGTCCGGGTTCACGATCGCCAGGTCGATCATCCCCTTGCCGATCGTCTTCGCGACGCCCGTGTCGAAGAGGAAGAGCGCGAGGAAGTTGAACGTCGCCGCCCAGGCGACGGCCGTGAACGGACTCAGGACCCGCGTCCCCACGATCGTGGCGATCGAGTTCGCCGAGTCGTGGAAGCCGTTGATGTAGTCGAAGATGAACGCGACCAGGACGATCGCGAGGATGTACCAGACCACGGTCAGGAGTTCTTGAGGGAGATGCTCTCGAGCACGTTCGCGACATCCTCGCACTCGTCGACCGCATGCTCGAGGTTGTCGAGGATCTCCTTCCACTTGATGACGTCGAGCGCGTCCGGGCGGCCGGCGAACAGCGTCTCGATGGCATCGGAATAGATCGCGTCGGCCTTCTCCTCGAGCTCCTTCACCTTGCGCGCCGCCTTGTGGACCTCGGCCGGCTTGCGGATGTCCTTCACGCCCGCCGCGATCACGTCGGAGCACTCGACGAGCACCGAGGTGAGCGCGATCGCCGCATCACGGCGCTGGTCGATATGGTACATCTTCGCCCGGCGCGCCGTCCCGTCCATGAGGTCGACGACGTTGTCGAGGCGGTTCGCGAGCAGGTGGATGTCCTCGCGGTCGAGCGGCGTCACGAAGCTGCGATCGATGCGCTGCATGATCTCGTACGTCAGCGCGTCGGCGGCGTGCTCCTCATCCTTGATCTTCTTCGTGAGCTCCATGAGCCGATTCGGCTCGGAGAACAGCTCCTTGAGGAGCGAGGACGAGGACTTCAGGCGCGCGGAGAGCTGATCGAAGAGGCCGAAGAAGCCTTCGTCCTTCGGAAGGAAACGCACAGGGGTGCTCGTTCGGTGGGGAGTCTGCGGCAGTGGAGGACTGAGGTGGGGACCCCGCCCTCGGGGGGCTAGCCTCGGAAAGATACCGCTTCCCGAGAGAGCGTGGCAAACACCCGGTTCCGCGGTCTCCGGGCTGTTGCAGAACCGTTACGAACGGTCAGGCAAGGTGATCCAAGAGCCCACGCCGCAACAACATGGCCCGCCGTGACCGCACGAGATCCGCGCCCGCGAACCAGCGGACGAGCACCACCCCGGCCAGGAACCCTCCGACATGCGCCCAGACCGCCACGCCCCCGGTCGCGGCCCGTGAACGCACCAGCTGGGGGAGGCCCAGGAGCACCTGGAGCACGAACCACCAGCCCAGCACCGCCCACGCCGGCACCGCCACGACGCGGTAGAACACCACGAACCAGAAGAACATCCGGACCCGGACCCGCGGGAAGCAGACGAGATAGGCCCCCATCACCCCCGAGATCGCACCCGACGCGCCCACCGTCGGCACGGGGGAGGACGGATCGACGAGCACGTGCAGCGCGGCCGCCGCGACGCCGCACAGGAGATAGAAGGCGAGGAAGCGCCCCGCCCCCATCACATCCTCGACGTTGTTCCCGAACACCCAGAGGAAGAGCGCATTCCCGATCAGGTGCCCCCAGCCGCCGTGCAGGAACAGCGAGACGACCGGACTGGCCCAGTTGGCGAGTTGCGCGTCAACGGCGCAGTAGAGCCCCGGGCCGATCGGCACCGCCGATCCGATCGGGGCGAGCCCGGTCAGCTCCCCCGGGACCAGGCCGAGGTTGCAGATCGCCCGCACCATCCGGTCCCCGAACCCCGCCCCCTCGACGATCACCCAGACCGCGGCCATGGCCGCCAGGATCAGGATGGTGATCACGGCTGGCCGGACCGTCGGGTTCTCGTCACTCAGGGGGATCATTCCGTCGTCTTGTCAGGTCGCCCACGAGGAGCGAACGCCGCAGTCTGCCATTTCGGCGCGAATCTCTGGCCCCACCCTTGCCGTTCTTGAAGGCAAGTTCTCACCCCGTCGGACCACGACGGCTATCAGCAGCGCACCAAGATACCTCCCAGAGGAACGAATGGCAGACAAGGTGATCGGCATTGACCTCGGCACGACCAACTCGGTCGTCGCGGTCATGGAGGGAGGCGACCCCGTCGTTATCCCCAACGCGGAAGGTGGCCGGACCACCCCGTCGGTGGTCGGATTCTCCAAGGACGGCGAGCGCCTCGTCGGCCAGATCGCCAAGCGCCAGGCGGTCACCAACCCGGCCAACACCGTCTTCTCCATCAAGCGGTTCATGGGCGGCAAGCTCTCGGAGACCCAGACCGAGACCGCGCGCGTCCCGTACAAGATCGTCCGCGGCCAGAATGACCTCGCCGCCGTCGAGGTCCAGGGCAAGACCTACACGCCCCCCGAGATCTCGGCGATGATCCTCCAGAAGATGAAGCAGACCGCGGAGGACTACCTCGGGCACTCGGTGTCCAAGGCCGTCATCACCGTCCCGGCGTACTTCAACGATTCCCAGCGCCAGGCCACCAAGGATGCGGGCAAGATCGCCGGCCTCGAGGTGCTGCGCATCGTCAACGAGCCCACGGCGGCGGCCCTCGCCTACGGCCTCGACAAGAACAAGAAGAAGGACGAGAAGGTCGCCGTCTTCGACCTCGGCGGCGGCACCTACGACATCTCCATCCTCGAACTCTACGAGGTGGACGGCACCCGCCAGTTCGAGGTGAAGTCGACCAACGGCGACACCCACCTCGGCGGCGACGACTTCGACCAGAAGGTCATCGACTGGCTCGTCGCGGAGTTCAAGAAGGACCAGGCGATCGACCTCTCCAAGGACCCGATGGCGCTCCAGCGCCTGAAGGAGGCCGCGGAGAAGGCGAAGATCGAGCTCTCGGGCACGATGAGCACCGACATCAACCTGCCGTTCATCACGGCCGACCAGTCGGGGCCCAAGCACCTCAACTACCAGCTCACCCGCGCCAAGTACGAGCAGCTGGTGGACGACCTCGTGCGCCGCACGATCCCGCCGATGGAGAAGGCGCTCAAGGATGCCGGCTACAACGTGTCGGAGATCGACGAGGTCATCCTCGTCGGCGGCTCCACGCGCATGCCGAAGATCCAGGAGATCGTGAAGGACTTCTTCAAGAAGGAGCCGAACAAGGGCGTGAACCCGGACGAGGTCGTCGCCGTCGGCGCGGCCATCCAGGGGGCGGTCCTCACCGGCGAGCAGAAGGACGTCCTGCTCCTCGACGTCACCCCGCTCTCGCTCGGCATCGAGACGCTGGGCGGCGTCACCACGGTGCTCATCCCGCGCAACACGACCATCCCGACCAAGAAGTCGGAGACATTCTCCACCGCCGACGACAACCAGACGACGGTCGAGATCCACGTGCTGCAGGGTGAGCGCGAACTCGCGCTGCACAACAAGACGATCGGCAAGTTCCAGCTCACGGGGATCCCGCCGGCCCCGCGCGGCATGCCGCAGGTCGAGGTCACCTTCGACATCGACGCCAACGGCATCCTGCACGTGACGGCGCGCGACAAGACGACCGGCAAGGAGCAGAAGATCCGCATCGAGGCCTCGAGCGGCCTGTCGGACGCCGAGATCGACCGCATGGTGAAGGACGCCGAGAAGAACGCCGGGGAGGACAAGCGGAAGCGCGAGGAGATCGACACGCGCAACCGGCTCGACACGCTCGCCTACCAGGTCGAGAAGGAATCGAAGGAGTGGGCCGACAAGGTGCCGGCGGACGTGAAGGCCCGCCTGGACGCGGCGGTGGAGCGCGCACGCAAGGCGCACCGCGGCGAGGACATGAACGAGATCAAGGCGGCGCTCGAGGAGCTGACCGCAGCCTTCCAGGCCGCCGGGCAGGCGGTCTACGCCGCGCAGTCCGCGCCGGCCGCCGATGCGTCGGCGCCCGGGGCCGAGGCACCGGCAGGCGACGCCAAGAAGGATGACGTCGCCGAAGCCGACTTCGAGATCGTCGACGAGGCCAAGAAGGAGTAGGCGGGAAACCTTCGCGGCTCACGATGGTACGGAACGGAGAGGGCAGTGGGCGGTGGGCAGAGTCAGCCGCCCCGCCCCTGCCCTCTCTCCCGTCTCCCGCCATCCGTTCCACTTACATTACGCACAACCCATCGGAGACCTCGGTTCCCATGTCGCTGCGCCTCACCCGCTCCCGCATCCTCGCCGTCGGCGCACTCGCGTTCGTCGGCGGGGTCTTCTTCGCGTCCTCGATGGATTGGACCGATCGCCTCTTCGCCCAGGGCACGCCGGGCTCGACGCGCCCGCGGCAGGAGCAGGTCCAGACGCTCGCCGACGCGAGCAATGCGTTCGTCTCGATCTCCGAGCACATCACGCCGGCCGTCGTCGCGATCGAGGCCGAGCGCGATCCGCGCGCCCGTCCCGGCACCCGTCGTCAGCAGGCGCCGACGCCGGGCCAGGGCCAGGGACAGATCCCGCCGGGCTTCGAGGAGTTCTTCCGCCAGTTCGATCCCCAGCAGCAGCAGCCGCGCAGCCAGGAGTCCAGCGGCTCGGGTTTCATCGTCTCGCGCGACGGGTACATCCTCACGAACAACCATGTCGTCGAGGGCGCCGACCGCGTCCGCGTGAAGACGCTCGACCGTCGGGTGCACGAGGCGCGCATCATCGGGCGCGACCCGACGACCGACGTCGCGGTGCTCAAGATCGAGGGCCGCAACTTCACCGCGATCACCTTCGGCGACGACGAGAAGGTCCGCATCGGCGAGTGGGTGCTGGCGATCGGCAATCCGCTCGGCCTCGACTTCACCGTCACGGCCGGCATCGTGAGCGCGAAGGGGCGCGGCCTCGCCGGGCTCGCGCGGTCCAACTACGACATCTCCGATTTCATCCAGACCGACGCCGCGATCAACCCCGGCAACTCGGGGGGCCCGCTCGTGAACGCGCGCGGCGAGGTCATCGGCATCAACTCCGCGATCGCGTCGCAGACCGGGTTCTACTCGGGCTACGGCTTCGCCATCCCGATCACCCTCGCGAAGCAGGTGATGGACGACCTCATCCAGCATGGCGAGGTCCGTCGCGCGGTGGCCGGCGTCTCGATCGGCGAGGTCACGCCCGAGGATGCGCAGGTCGCGGGGCTCCGCGAGATCACGGGCGTGAAGGTCCAGGCCTACTCCGGGACGGACTCGCCGGCGCTGCGCGCCGGGATCGAGCCGGGCGACATCATCACCAAGGCCGACGGCCGCGCCGTCGACCGCGTGAGCGCGCTCCAGCGCGTGCTGCGCGGCAAGAAGCCGGGCGACACGGTCGAGCTCGAGGCGTGGCGCTACGGCACGCGCAAGACGTTCTCCGTGCGCCTCATCGCCGCCCCGCGCGACAACGGGCTCGTCGCCGACGCGAGCAGTGAGGAGAAGCCTGACGCCTCGCCGACGCATTCCCGGCTCGGCATCGCCGTGGAGCCGGTGCCGGCGGAGCTGGTGCGCGCGGCGCGCATCCCCGAGGAGTATCGCGGCGTGCGCGTCGCCGAGGTCGAACCCGGGAGTCCTTCGGAGGGGCGCCTCGTGGTGGGCGACGTGATCGTGCAGATCCTCCCCGCCAAGACGAAGGTGATGAGCACCGCCGACCTGCAGCGCGGGCTGGAAGGCGTGCGCAACGGCGAGATCGTGAGCTTCCTCATCTACCGGCCGGCGCGGGACGGCGCCGGCACGACCGCCGTCGTGAACGTCCGGGCGCGGGAAGCGCGCTGAACACGGGCTGGACGCACCGGCACGGTGCGTCCTCGCGATCCTGATCCGGTCCAAGGGACCCTCCGGCGGAGGGTCCCTTGGCGTATTGTTAGGGCCAGCGCGCGAGCGCACTGCGTGAGTGGCGAAATTGGTAGACGCGCAGGACTTAGGATCCTGTGCCGCAAGGCGTGTGGGTTCGAGTCCCACCTCGCGCATGACAGAAGGCGGAAGAAAGAAGGCGGAAGCCAGACGGGATCAGGCCGTGGAACCGCACGGCGTTCGCCAAGCGTTCAGACCCCACATGAACATCGTCGTCATCGGCAGTGGATTCGGTGGACTCGCGGCGGCCATCCGGCTGCGCGCGCAGGGCCACGACGTCACCATCGTGGAGCAGCGCGACCAGGCGGGCGGGCGCGCCTATGTCTATCGCCAGGACGGGTACACCTTCGACGGCGGGCCGACGATCATCACGGCCCCGTGGCTCATCGACGACCTCTTCGCGCTCGGCGGGAAGAAGACCGCCGACTACGTGTCGATCGTGCCCATCGACCCGTTCTACAAGATCCGGTTCGAGGACGGCTCCGTCTTCACGTACAACGGTGACCGCGAGCAACTGCTCTCCGAGGTCCGACGCTTCAATCCCGCCGACGAGCAGGGTTACCTGAAGATCCTCCGCAAGAGCGAGCAGGTGTTCGATGCCGGCATGGATCTGATCGACAAGCCGTTCACCAAGCTCACCGACATGGTGCGCGTGCTGCCCGATCTCATCCGGTTGCGCGCCGACCGGAGCGTGGCGGACATCGTCAACTCCGCGGTCTCGGACCCGCGCCTCCGCCAGGTCTTCTCGTTCCACCCGCTGCTGGTCGGCGGGAATCCGTTCCACACGACATCGATCTACGCGCTCATCCATCACCTCGAGCAGAAGTGGGGCGTCTGGTTCGCGATGGGAGGGACCGGCGCGCTCGTGCAGGCCTTCGTACGGCTCTTCGAGGACATGGGCGGGCGCATCCGCTACTCGTCCCCGGTGGAGGAGATCCTCGTCGACGAACGCTCGGGGCCGACGACCGGGGTGCGCCTGCGCGGCGGCGAGACGCTCACCGCCGATGCGGTGGTGAGCAACGGCGACGTCGGCGCGACCTACAAGCGCCTCATCAAGCCCCGCTTCCGTCGCAAGTACACCGACGCGAAGGTCGACGGCATGGACTACTCCATGTCGCTCGTGGTCATCTACTTCGGCACCGACCGGAAGTACGACGACATCGCGCACCATGAGCTCATCATGGGGCCCCGCTACCAGGGGCTCCTCGAGGACGTCTTCGGGCACCAGCCCCTGCCGAAGGATTTCTCGCTCTACCTGCACCGCCCGACCGCGACCGACCCGTCGCTCGCCCCTCCGGGGTGCGATGCCTTCTATGTGCTCTCCCCGGTGCCGCATCTCGACAGTCCGACGGACTGGGCGACCGCCGGCAAGCCGTATCGCGACACGATCATCAAGTATCTCGAGGACCGGTACATGCCGGACCTCTCCAAGCACATCGTCACCGAGCGCATGATCGACCCGATCCACTTCCGCGACACGCTGTCGAGCGAGAAGGGGGCCGCGTTCTCGGTGCAGCCGACGCTGTTCCAGTCGGCGTGGTTCCGGCCGCACAACCGCAGCGAGGACATCCCCAACCTGTACTTCGTGGGTGCGGGGACGCACCCGGGCGCGGGACTGCCCGGCGTGATCAGCTCGGGGAAGATCGTCGCCGAACTCATCGGGGACGCCGCCTGATGGTGCTCCCGGGTTTCCTCAAGGAGACCGACGCCGAGCTGGCGCGGGCCGACGCGCAGCACTGCGAGACGATCACGCGTGCGCACGCCCGCACCTTCGCGCTCGCGAGCAGCTTCCTCCCGGTGCGCAAGCGCCGGGGAGCCTACGCGGTGTACGCGTTCTGCCGCCTGGCGGACGACATCGTGGACCGGGCGGAGGGGCGCGACAAGTCGCTCCTGACGGCCGAGCTCGACCTGTATCGTGCGGGCGTGGCGGAGGCGCTCGCCGGACGCCCCGAGGGGCCGATCTTCCGGGAGCTGTGGCGGTGCGTGCGCGACTTCCACGTACCCGCCGATGTCCTCGAGGAACTGCTCAACGGCGTCGCCTGCGATCTCCAACCCGCGCACTACCCGACCTGGGCGGACCTCACCGGGTACTGCGAAGGCGTGGCGAGTTCGGTCGGGTCGATGTGCACCTACATCTTCGGCGTGACCGGTGACGAGGCGGTGCGCGAACGCGCCGTGAAGTACGCGCGCACGCTCGGCGTCGCGATGCAGCTCACGAACATCCTGCGCGACGTGGGCGAGGACGCGGGGCGTGGGCGCTGCTATCTCCCCGACGCCGACCTCGAGACCTTCGGCCTGAGCGCCGAGCGGGTGCTGCATGACCCGACGCTGAAGGACGATCCGCGCTGGCGCCAGCTCATGCGCCACGAGGTCGCGCGGGCGCGCGCGCTCTATCGCGCGGCCTCGCCGGGGATCGCCCTCCTCGCGCCCGATTCGCAGCGCTGCGCGCGCGCCTGCGCCGACGGCTATGCGGCGATCCTCGGCGCGATCGAGCGCAACGGCTACGATTCGTTCTCCGTGCGCGCGCGCGTGGGCAACCTCGCGCGCGCCGGCCTCCTCTGGAGCGTCTGGCGCTCCGGCGCCGAGCCGCCGCCGGCGGGGGTGGACGGCCCCGCCATCGAATGGGGCGAGCGCGTGCTCTCCCGCCCCGAGGAGATGATCCTGTGCGCCTGACCGACGACACCACCTTTCCGTTCGACCGCGCCGCCCACGGGATGCTCGCGGGGCACCTCGCGCTCATCGTCTTCTCGACGCTGGCGATGGTCACGATCCTCGCGGGCGAGTTCCCCTCGTTCATGCAGGGGCCCTACACGCAGCGGGTCTACGAGTGGGGCTGGGCGTACTCGGGTCAGGTCTACATCCTGCTCGGGACCTTCGCCGCGCTCGCGCACTCGGCGCCGCGGTTCGGCACCGGCCGCGCCCTGCTCGTGGCCGCGCTCGCGTCGTCGGTGGCGCTCGCCTCAGAGCTCGGCGGCACCAACATCGGGCTGCCGTTCGGCCCGTACCACTACACCGAGATGCTCGGCCACCGGATCATGGGCGACGTCCCGTATCCGATCCCGATCTCGTGGTACTACATGCTGTACGGCTCGCTCGCGATCTGCGGGCGCCTGCTCGCGTCGGACGATTCGGCGAAGTCGCGGTGGAAGTGGGCGCTGTTCGCGGGCGCGTTCCTGACCGCGTGGGACGTCGCGATGGAAGTGCAGATGACGAACGTGCGCCCGTTCCATTGGGGCTGGGACCTCCAGCGCGTACCCGGCTGGGTGCCCGGCTGGCTGGTGACGCCGGTGTTCTACGGCATGCCGATCTCGAACTGGATCGGCTGGTACGTCACGGGCGTGGTGATCAGCCGCCTGATGCTGGCGATCGTGCCCCCGACGGTCTGGAGCCGGACCGTGGCGCCGTTCACCTTCCCGCTCGTGCTCTACGCGACCAACGGGATCATGCCGATCGCGGTGACGGCACGGCACGGGTACTGGATGGCGGCCGTCGGGGGGCTCGTGGCGATGGGCCTGCCGCTCTGGCTGGCCATTCGGGCCGGTCGCCCGGCGGGGGCACCAGCGGCACCGGGTTCTCCCGCGGCGCAGGCCGCGGCATAGCGTCACAGTCGCCGGGCGGGGGCTTCCCGCGCACTTGGCCCCCCGTGGTGCACCCCTTACTTTTCGCTCTATAGTTGCCCCCGCTGCCGGGCTCCGGCGGCGGGGTTTCGTGCCCTGACCCCCGTCCTTCACGCGTCACTGAGTCATATGGATATCCAGATCACCGCCACCAAGAGCGAAGGGGCCGAGCGCCGCCTTCAGGTCGCCGTTCCGCCGGCGCGCGTCGCCGAGGCGCGCAACAAGGCCGCGAACCGCGTCGCCAAGCAGGTCCGGGTGCCGGGGTTCCGCCCTGGGAAGGCCCCGACCGCGATGGTGAAGAAGCAGTACGCGCAGGCGATCGACCAGGAGGCCGTGGAGGCGCTCCTCCGTGAGGCCTTCGAAGCGGTGCTGGCCAAGGAGCAGCTCGAGCTCGTGACGCAGCCGCATGCGCACGACGTGAAGTTCGGGGAGGACGACGGCCTGAGCTTCGAGCTGCACTGCGAGGTGCGCCCGGAGCTCAAGCTCGAGAAGCTCTCCGGCTTCCGGGTGATGCGCCCGTCGGACCAGGTCACCGAGGAACAGGTCACCGAGCAGATGGACCGCATGCGCGAGCAGCGCGGCACCTGGGCGCCCGTCGAGGGGAAGGCGAACGAGGGCGACCTGGTGACGGTCACGCTCGCGACAGCCGAGGACGACGGCACCATCCCGGAGGGCAAGGAGTACCGCCTGGTGATGGGCGCCGGTCAGGCCATCCCGGCGATCGAGGAGCTCGTGATGACGATGGCGCAGGGCGAGACGGTGGAGCGCACGGTGAAGTGGCCGGAGGACTTCCCCGACGAGTCGCAGCGCGGCAAGGCGAAGCCGGTCCGCGCGACGCTGACCGAGGTGAAGCGGAAGTCGCTGCCCGCGCTCGACGACGCGTTCGCGCGCGAGATGGGCGACTTCGAGTCCCTCGAGGCGTTCCTCAAGGTCGTGCGGACGGACATGGCGGAGTCGGCGGTGCGCGAGGCGGACGCCGCGGCGCGCACGCAGCTGCTCGACGAGATCGTGCAGGCGAATCCGTTCGACCTGCCGCCCAGCTGGGTGAGGCAGATGATCCAGGCGTACGCGGAGGCGTACAAGATCCCGCAGGAGGAGATCGTCAAGTTCGCCGACGAGATCCGCGGGATGGCGGAGCGTCAGGTGCGGCGCGACCTGATCCTCGACACGGTCGCCGAGCGCGAGAAGCTCGCCGCGAGCGAGGCGGACGTCGACGATCGCGTGCAGGAGATGGCGACCAAGCGCGGCGTGGAGCCGGGCCAGCTCTACGCGAGCTTGCAGAAGGCGGGTCGCCTCCGCGAGCTTGAGCGTAGCATCACCGAGGAGCGGGTGTTCACCTGGCTCCTCGGCCAGAACACGGTCGAACAGGCGTAACCGAACCGAACCCCGAGAGGAGTCCCATGGCGATCATCCCGAATCCGTACGTCATCGAGCGGTCGAGCCGCGGCGAGCGCAGCTACGACGTCTACAGCCGCCTGCTGATGGACCGCATCATCTTCCTCGGCACGCCGATCAATGACGACGTGGCGAACATGATCATCGCGCAGATGCTCTTCCTCGAGGCGGACAACCCGGGGCGGGACATCCATCTCTACATCAACTCGCCGGGCGGCAGCGTGTCGGCGGGGCTCGCGATCTACGACACGATGCAGTTCCTGAAGTCGCCGGTGAACACGATCTGCATGGGGCTCGCGGCGTCGATGGGGGCCTTCCTCCTGGCGGCGGGCCGCGCGGGCAAGCGGTCGGCGCTGCCGCACTCGCGGATCATGATCCACCAGCCGTCGGGCGGGGCGTCCGGCACGGCCTCGGACATCGAGATCCAGGCGCGCGAGATCATCTACCTCCGCGCGAAGATGAACGAGCTGATGGCGAAGCACACCGGCCGTCCGCTCGAGCAGGTGGAGCGCGACGTGGACCGCGACCGGTTCATGAGCGCCGAGGAGGCCAAGGGCTACGGCCTGATCGACCTCGTCGTGACGAGCCGTGAGGAGCAGGCGGCGGCGCTCGCGGCGGCCAAGTAAGGGATTCACCCGGGTGCTTGTGAAAGAATTCACAAGCACCCGGTCTTTTCGCTTGCCCGACCCTGCCGAGACTGTTACCCATCAGGGTATGGGGCGTCGTTCGGCAGTCGCAGTCTGACACGCCGTCGCGCCGCTGGCACCACTCCGCTCCACCGCACCTCTCTCCCGGCTTCCATGTCTCACGACCGCCACCTGCGTTGCTCCTTCTGCGGAAAGTCGAAGGACGCCGTCCGGAAGTTCATCTCCGGGCCGTCCGTCTACATCTGCAATGAGTGCATCGCGCTCTGCAACGAGATCCTGGCGGAGGATGAGGAGCGGGAGGTCGCCGAGACGGTCACGCAGGTCCCCGCCCCGCAGGAGATCAAGGGGGTCCTCGACCAGTACGTGATCGGGCAGGAAGGGGCCAAGAAGGCACTCGCGGTCGCGGTGTACAACCACTACAAGCGCATCAACAGCGGGGCGAAGCGCGAGGGTGAGGTCGAGCTCGACAAGTCGAACATCCTCCTCCTCGGCCCCACCGGCGTCGGCAAGACGCTCCTCGCCCAGACGCTCGCCCGCATCCTCGACGTGCCGTTCACCATCGCCGATGCGACGACGCTGACCGAGGCCGGCTACGTCGGCGAGGACGTGGAGAACATCCTCGTCCGCCTGCTCCAGGCCGGCGACTTCAACGTCACCGAATGCGAGCGTGGCATCGTCTACATCGACGAGATCGACAAGATCGCGCGCAAGTCGGAGAACCCGAGCATCACCCGCGACGTCTCGGGCGAGGGCGTGCAGCAGGCCCTGCTCAAGATCCTCGAGGGCACGGTCGCCTCGGTGCCGCCGCAGGGCGGGCGGAAGCATCCGCAGCAGGAGTACATCCAGATCAACACGAAGGACATCCTGTTCATCTGCGGCGGGGCGTTCGACGGGCTCGAGAAGATCATCGAGGCGCGCCTCGGCCGCCGGCAGATCGGGTTCGGATCGGAGGCGGCGGAGAAGGTCGTCACGTCCAAGACGAACGTCTTCAACGAGGTCGAGCCCGAGGACCTGCTCCGGTACGGGCTCATCCCCGAACTCGTCGGCCGGCTCCCCGTCGCGGTGCCGCTCCAGGGGCTCGACGAGGACGCGTTGGTGCAGATCCTCAAGGAGCCGAAGAACGCGCTGACCAAGCAGTACGCGCGCCTCTTCGAGCTGGAGGACGTGCAGCTCACGTTCGACGACGCGGCGCTGCGGGCCATTGCGCGCAAGGCGATCCAGCGCGGCACCGGTGCGCGCGGACTCCGCGCGATCCTCGAGGAGCTCCTCCTCGACACGATGTTCGATCTCCCCGGCCGCGATGACGTGATCGAGGTCCGCGTGACCGAAGCGACGGTGACGCAGAAGCAGCCGCCGTTCCTCGAGATCTCGGCCAAGCGACAGAAGAAGGAGGCGTGAGCCCCGCGGCTCCCTCCAGCGGGTCGGCCGGCAAACCGGTCGACCCGCTCGTCATCCGGTCCCTCGACTTCCTCGGCCCCATGGCCACCGTCGACGGCTGGCGCCCCACCAACGAGCTTCCCGAGATCGCGTTCGCCGGCCGCTCCAACGTCGGCAAGTCGTCGCTCCTGAACGCGCTCGTGCGACGGAAGGCCTTCGCGCGCGTGAGCAAGACGCCCGGGCGCACGCGCGAGATCAACTTCTTCATCGTCAACAAGCAGTTCGTGCTCGCCGACCTTCCGGGGTACGGCTATGCGCGCATCTCGAAGGCGCGGCAGGCCGAGTGGCGGCCGCTCATCGAGGGCTACCTGCGGCGCTCGCCGGCGTTGAAGGGGATCGTGCAGCTGCTCGATGCGCGCCACGACCCGACCGACGACGACAAGCAGATGCTCGACCTGCTGGCCGAGATCGGCCTGCCGACGGTGGTCGTGCTCACCAAGGTCGACAAGCTGTCGAAGGGGCAGGCGGCGGAGCGGCTCAAGCTGATCGCGAAGCAGCTCGAGCTCGACGAGGAGCAGATGATCCAGTTCTCCTCGGTGACGGGTGAGGGACGGAACGACCTCGCCGAGGCGCTCGTCTCGCTGCTCGCGTCCACCGCGCTGGAGGCGACGGAGCACCTTCCGATGCCCACGGCGTCGGTGGGCGACGACGCCCTGCCGGGAACCGGACCGGGCCGCGACGAATAGATTCGAGCATGCCTCGAATCCCCCTGCAGCCCCTGCCCGCCCGCGCGGTGGAGTCCCTCCAGGTCCGCTGGCTCGCGGACCTCGAGGCCGCGCTCGCCGACTCGTCGGTGGACCGCTCGGATCTCTGTCGTGACACCCTGCTCGCGCTCGCCCATCCCGCCTTCGTCGGCCGCTACGCGGAAGCGCTCGCGGACGAGTCGGTGCCGCTGGGGACCCGCCTCGCGCTCTCGGCGCTCGACCCGCGCAACGTGACGCTCGAGCCCGAGTACTACGGCGACTGCGACCAGGAACGATTCCAGCGCGTGAAGCCCCTGCTCTGGCTCTGGTACTCCTTCGATCGCCTGCCGATCGGGGGGCAGGCCGTGGAACTCGGGGTGCGGCTCCGCCGCCTGCTGGCGCCGCACATCTTCAAGTCGGTCGGGAAGAACTTCAAGTGCTTCCAGCACGTCGAGTTCTCGTTCGGCTACAACCTGGAGGTGGGGGACGACGTGGTCGTGCACCGCCATGTGCTGCTCGACGACCGGGGAGGCATCCGCCTCGGGAACAGGGTCTCGGTCAGCGACTATGCGAACATCTACTCGCACACGCACAGCATCGTGGAGCAGGTGGACGTGACGAACGCCCTGACGGTGCTGGCGGACGGGGTCCGGGTGACGTATCACGCGACGGTGCTCGCAGGCGTGCACGTCGGCGAACAGGGTATGGTCGGCGCGGTGGCGGTGGCGACGAAGGACGTGCGCCCCTACCACGTGAACGTGGGGATCCCGGCGAAGAGCGTGCGCGTGAAACCGAACGCACCGCCGGACGGCGGCGACCGCCTGCGCACGAGCATCGAACGCCAACGGGCGGACGAAGGCTGAACGATGAAGGGGGCGAGGCCGCACGGCCTCGCCCCCTTCATCGTTCAGCCTTCAGCGTACCTGGAGCACGTCCCACAGGTTCGGTTGCCGTAGTAGGCTCCGCGCGTCGTCCATCACGCGCGACTCGTGCGGCCAGGCGAAGCGCCGGCGCGCCTGGCTCGGCGTGAGCCAGGCGTGCCGAGCATGCTCCTCACCGAGCACGACCGGCGCGTCGGGGGCGACGATCGCCGCGAAGAC
Source organism: Gemmatimonadota bacterium (assembly GCA_016714015.1). Lineage (NCBI taxonomy): Bacteria > Pseudomonadati > Gemmatimonadota > Gemmatimonadota bacterium. The sequence continues at coordinate 102,031 of JADJNZ010000008.1, read as the reverse complement.
CGCGGCGAGCTGCACGGTGTCCTTCGGCACGAGATAGAACTGGTGCATCGTCACCGAGAGGAGCGTCTCGGGCTTGAGCCCCGTCTCCTCGAAGAGCTCGCGTCGCGCCGCGTCGGGGAGGCGCTCGCCGGGCTCGACCTTGCCGTGGACCATCTCCCAGGCGCCGGGACACCGCGTGTCGCGGGAGCGCTCGAGCACGAGCGTGAGCCACCCCTTGGCCGCCGGCCGGAAGACGACGACATCGACCACCCCGACCTCGACGGGCGTCCCAGGCATGGGGGCGCTCACGGCGCCGACTTCGCCTTGCGGTCGAGGAGCGAGTGGATGCGGGCCGAGAGGGCGCGGCCGCGGAAGGGCTTGGTGAGGTAGTCGCTCGCGCCGTACTCGAACACGCGCACCTCGCTGTCCTCATCGCCCTTGGCGGTGAGGACGATGACGGGCAGCTTCTGCGTGGCGGGACGCGCGCGGAGGTGGCTGAGCACGCCGTAGCCGTCGAGCCGCGGGAGGTTGAGGTCGAGCACGACGAGATCGGGCGCGAGACGATCGACCTCGTCGAGCGCGACGACGCCATCGGAGGCCTCGTAGACGACGAACCCCTCGCGCTCGAGGAGGTCCTTCATCACGCGGCGGAGCGACTCCTCGTCCTCGACGAGCAGCACGCGCTTGGCGGCGGGGCGCTTGCTGCTCTTGGGGTCCTCGACGAGCTCGAACGAGTCGCCGGTGAACTTGGGCGACAGCTTCCGCGATCCGCTCCGGCGGGGTGCGGGTGCCGACGCGTCCTCCTCATCCTCGGCATCGCGTACTGGCGCGACGGACGTCGAGTTCCGGACGGCCGGCACCTCGCCCGTCGACGGGCGCGCCGAGGCGCCGGACGGCGACCGCGTCCCCGGCTCCTGCGGTGCCTCGAGGACGCGCAGCAGCTCCTCGATGGTCGTCTCCCCCTGCCGGACATGCTGCACGCCCGATTCCCAGAGGGAGCGCATCCCGGTCTCGCGCGCGGCGTCGTTGATGCGCTCGACGGTCTCGTTGCCGGCGATCCGGCGCTCGACCTCGTCGTTCGCGCGCAGGACCTCCTCGATCGCGAGGCGCCCGCGATAGCCGGTCATCGAGCACTCCGGGCAGCCGACCGCGCGATAGAGCGTGCCCTGGTCGGGGAACCAGCGCCGGAGGCGCTCCGGCACCTGCCCGACCGAGAGTTCGCGACAGGCGCTGCAGAGCCGGCGCATGAGGCGTTGCGCAACGACGCCCTTGAGCGCCGCCGCGATCTTGTAACTCTCGATGCCGATGTCGACGAGGCGCGTGACCGAGCTCGCCGCGTCGTTGGTGTGCAGCGTGGAGAGCACCAGGTGGCCGGTGAGCGACGCCTGGATCGCGATGTTCGCCGTCTCCTTGTCGCGGATCTCGCCGACGAGGATGACGTCCGGGTCCTGACGCAGGATCGAGCGCAGCGCCGCGGGGAAGGTGAGCCCCGCCTTCTCGTTCACCTGCACCTGCACGATGCCCTGGAGCCGGTACTCGACCGGGTCCTCGACCGTGACGATGTTGACGCCGCGTCCCTGCACCGCGCGCAGCATCGAGTAGAGCGTCGTCGTCTTGCCCGAGCCGGTGGGCCCGGTGACGAGCACGATGCCCTCGCGCGCCTGCAGCAACTCCTGGATCCCGTTCATCTCGTCGGGGAGGAGTCCGAGCGAATCGAGCGAGAGGATGGTGGAGCGCTGGTCGAGGATGCGGATGACGACCTTCTCGCCCTGCGACGCGGGAAGCGTCGAGACGCGGAGGTCCACGCGATTGCCGCTCACCGCCACGCGCGCGCGGCCGTCCTGCGGTCGCAGGCGGTCGGCGATGTCGAGCTGCGCCATGATCTTGATGCGCGACACCAGCGGGATGCCAGCCGGCTTGGGCAGCACCATCACCTGCCGCAGGACGCCGTCGATGCGATAGCGGACGGCGACCCCGGACTCCTCGGGCTCCAGGTGGATGTCCGACGCGCGCGACTGGATGCCCTCGGCGAGGATGCGATCGACGAGCTGGATGACCGGCCGCGCGCCGGCCTGCGCCGCGCCGAGATCGAGCTCCCCTTCATCGACCTGGTCGCCGATGTTCTCGACGTCGTAGGTCCCCTGCACCGAGTCGAGGATCTTCTCGAAGACGTTCTCGGGGCGATAGACCTCGTCGATGCGGTCGGTGATCTTCCGCGGCGCGGCGATCGACATGCGGACCGTGCGCCCGAGCGCGAAGGCCAGCGTGCGCTCGCAGTCGAGGTCGAGCGGGTCGGAGGTCGCGATGTCGAGGACGGAATCCGAGATCGAGAGCGGCAGGATCCGGTACTTCCGGGCGAGGGCCTCGGGGACGAGTTCCTTCGCCTGCTGGCTCACCGAGTTCACGTCGGCGACGCGCATGCGGAAGCGGCTGGCGACGGCCTTCACGAGCACGTCGTCGGTCACCCACGCCCGGCGGATCACCTCATCCCAGAGGCTCTCGACCGGCTGGGCACGCAACTGCTCGCGCTGCTCCTCGGAGAGCAACCCCTCGAGCGTCGCGACCAGCCATTCGTCCTTCGCCGGCTTCGCCGAACTCCCCATGCCTCGTCCTCGTGCGCTTCGGGTGGTGCGATCCCATAAAGTATCCCGCCGTCGCGCAGAGAGCCATCATCCCGCCGCGGACCGCATCCTCCCATCCCGCTGCGCCAGCTTGCGCACCGGCTACAGCACATTCCAGAACTCGCGCGACGCGTCGACCGAGACCATCCAGCGCCCGCCCCGCAGGGTCCGCGCGACATCGATCCGCAGCAGGTCGAAGAACCCGATGATGCCGACCCCTGCCGAGGGATACGACGACCAGTCGCCGGCCCCATCACGCATGGCGGCGCCATGCACGAACGGCGCCAGCACGAGGGACGACGGGACCTTCCCGAACCGCCCGAGGTCCATCGCGAGGAAGGGGACGCGACGCTGCCACTCGATCCGCTGGGCGAGCCCGGCCCGCCCACGGATCGCGTGGAACGCATATCCCGGCGCGGTGACCGGCCCGCCGAACGCCGGGAGGGCCTGGAGCGGAACGCCACTTCCCGGGGTCACGGCGCCGAGGTGGGTCCGGACGAGGAGCCTCCCGCCTGCCCACGCCCGGGCCCCCTCGAGCTCCGCCACCGCCCGCGCGTAGCGGGTCCCGAGCTGCCCGCCCGCCGGATGCGACTCCTCGACGGAGAATCGACCGCCGAGGGTGAGGCGGCGGTCACCGCCGTCGGGCGCTGGCGCGCGGCTCCAGTCCACGGCGAGCCGCGAGAGGCGCACCGCGTCGGCCGCCAGGGTCGGCGCGAATCGCCCGGCCGTCGGCGCCCCGTGCACCGCGAGCGGCCGCTGGTCCTCGCGCGCGTACTCGAGGCTCAGCCGGCGACGACCCACCGGCGCGAACTCATAGCGAAAGAGGCCGCCGCGGATGCCGTAGGGGTCGGTCCAGTCGCTCCCGAACTCCTGCGCCGCGATGGAGTTCCTGATCCCGCTCACCTCGGGCGTCACGCCGGCCTCGGCGAACTCATCCCGTCCCTCGAGGAACGTCCGCGCGCCCGACGCCGACTCCCACGCCAGCACGCCGCGCCCCTTCCACCGCGAATCCGCGAGCCCATACCGCCCATGGAGCGAGGTCCGGAATCCGCCACCGAGCGATTGCGCGAAGCCGCCGCCGAAGGCGAGCCCCTCGACGCGGTTCACGCGCACGAGGTCGGACACGGACCGCGCGGCCGGCGCGCCGTTCCGCGCCCGCGCGAGCGCGCCGGCACGGACCATAGCCCGCGCTTCCTCCTGCACGCGGCGCACCTCGATCGCGTCGAGCGCGCGGACCTCCTCCGGCAACTGCTTGAGCAGTTCCCCGTCGAACGCGAACGCCCGCTGCTGCGCGCGCGGGGCCTCCACGATCTCCGGGCCGATGAACTGCTGGGGCGCGAGCCCCGCGTTGGTCTCGATACAGCAGATCTCCCAGCGTCCCCGGATGATCCCGCGCGCCGGGAAATCCATCCAGGTGGCCGAACGGCGGATCTCGATCTCCTGGCGACGCGGCAGCCAGAAACGCCCGTCGACGAGCCCGTTCTCGAGGATGACCGAGACATCCTCGAGCTGGCGGTCCTTGAGCGCGGCGCGGGTGAACGAGAAGCTCATGCGCACGACGCTCGCGGTCCGGCGGTCGATGAAGACGGCGCCGACCGCCGCTGGCTCGCGATCGTCCTTGGGCCGCACGTTCACCTGCATGACGTCGATGACGCGGTCGCCGGTCCGGATGGTCAGCGAATCGACGATGCGATAGTCGTACGACTCGAAGCCGGCCGCGGACAACGGATGGCGCACGTCGCGCACTTCGTCGCCGTCGCCGAGGCGGATGATCGCCGGGAAGTTGTTCTGGACGATCGCGAGATGATCGCGATGATAGTTGATGTCGGTGGGGAGCAGCAGCGTATCGCGGCGGCCGATGATGCGTTGCTTGCTCCGGTCGGGCGCGCCCCAATAGACTTCGAGCATCAACTCGTCGGACTTGATGACGACGGGCGGCGTCGGGAAACCGTCGCCGAGCTGGGCGAGGAAGGTGACGTACCCGTGCGCGCGGGCCGTGTAGTCCGCGAGGCCGGTGTCGGCGAGCTGGGCGGCGCGACGCACGATGGCGGCGGTCACGAGGGTGCGCGTGCGCTCGTCGTTCCACCCCGCCTGCGCCTCGAGGCGTTGGACGGCGGGACCCACCAACAGACAGGCCGCCGCGACGAGGGCGCGCAGGGATCGCATGCAGGGAATTTCAGTCGGCGGGACGCCGCTCACAACCGCAGGCCCCCGGTGAACTTCGCCGCCTTCCGCGCCCGGTGCCGCGTCGGCGCCCTCGTCCCCGTGTGGCGCGACCATCTCCTCGACGCCGACACGGCCGTCGCCGCGTTCCATCGCCTGCGCGAGCCGCCGTTCGCGTTCCTCCTCGAATCGGCGCCGGCCGGCGGTGAGACGTGGGCGCGCTACAGCTTCTTCGGCACCGCACCCCGGGCCGCCTGGCGGCTGACGGACGGCGTCGTCGAGGATTGGCTCCCCGCCCTCGGCTGGCACGGGGCGCGCCGGACGGACGACCCGTTCGTCGACCTGCGCGCGCGACTGACCCAGCATCCGCCCGTCGACGCGCCGGAGCTTGGCGCGTTCTGGGGTGGCGCGGTGGGGTTCTTCTCGTACGATGTCGTGCGCCACATCGAGCGGATCGGCACGCCCCCCGCGCGCGGCATCGCGGCGCCCGACGCGCTCTTCCTGCTCACGGGGTGCGTGGTCATCGTCGACAACCTCCGCGCGCAGGCCCGCGTCGTCGCGTCGGTCGTGTCGCCGGACCCCGCGGACGAGCGCGCCTGCCGGGCGGCGTGGGCGGGCGCGCAGGCGGAGATCGACGCCACGCTCGCGCGCCTGCGCTCGGGGCCCGCCCTCCCACCGCTGGAACTCGACGTCGACGCCGCGCCGGCCGAGGGCCGATCGAGCTACGCGCGCGACGCGTTCCTTGCCGACGTGGGGCGGATCAAGGAGCACATCCTCGCCGGCGATGTCTTCCAGGCGCTCCTCGCCCGGCGGATCGCGGTGCCGCGCGACTTCAGCGGCACGGCGCTCTACCGCGCGATCCGGGCGCTGAACCCGTCTCCCTACATGTACCATCTGGTGCTCGGGGACCTCGAGATCGTCGGCAGCTCGCCGGAACTCCTCGTGCGGGTCGCGGACGGCCGGGTGGTCGTGCGACCGATCGCGGGGACGCGCCCGCGAGGGCGGACGCCCGAGGAGGACGCCGCACAGGCGGCCGAACTGGCGGCGGACGAGAAGGAGCGCGCCGAGCACATCATGCTGGTCGACCTGGGGCGCAACGACGTGGGCCGCGTCGCGCAGTACGGGAGCGTCCAGGTGACCGAACTGATGCAGGTCGAGCGCTACTCCCATGTGCACCACCTGGTGAGCCAGGTCGAGGGGATGCTTCGCGACGACGGCTCGGCGCTGGAGACCTTCCGGGCGGTCTTCCCCGCCGGGACGATGACCGGGGCGCCCAAGGTCCGCGCGATGCAGGTGATCGATGCGCTGGAGCCCGAGCGGCGCGGCCCGTACGCCGGGGCGCTGGGCTACGTGGCCTGGGGTGATCGGCGCATGGACCTCGCGATCACGATCCGGACATGCGTGCTGGCGGGCGAGGTGGCCTCGGTGCAGGCGGGCGCGGCGATCGTCGCCGATTCGGATCCCGCGAAGGAGTGGGCGGAGACGGAGAACAAGGCGCGGGCGATGCTGACGGCGATCGGACGGGTTCGGGCGGCGGCCAGGGCGGGGGGCGCCGGGGTGGCCGGGTAGTCGCACTCCCCGCTCCCGTCACGTATTTTCTCGTCATGCACTATCGGCTGATCGGCGTCGGTAACACCTACACCTTCGAGCTCTCGGGCAGCGGCCTCCTGAGCGTGGGCCGCGCGGTCACGAACGACTGCGCCGTCGTCGACCCCACGATCTCCCGCAAGCACGCGGACCTGAAGGTGACGCCGGGTGGGGTCGAGGTGATGGACGCCGGCTCGTCGAACGGCACGTTCGTGAACGGGGTGCAGATCGACAAGTCGCTCCTCGTGCCGGGGGACGAGGTCACGTTCGGCAAGGTCGTCTTCCGGCTCGAGCAGGTGACGCCGGCGCGATCGGCGCCGACGCCCGCGCCGGCGGGCAAACCGGGTGGCGCGACGATCGTCCGACAGATTCCCAAGACCGGCGAAGCACTCGCCCTCGGCGGCAAGGCGAAGCTCAACGACTCGGCCTCGAGCGCGGACCCCGCGGAGCGCGACCGTCGACGCCTCGCGATCCTCCTCGAGGTCTCGAAGGGGCTCACGCGGTCGGCCGACCTCGAGGCGCTGTTGCAGAAGATCGCCGAGTACGCCTTCCAGGTGCTCGAGGCGGACCGGTGCGCCATCCAGCTCACCGACGACTTCGGGCTGCTCCACCCGAAGATCTCGCGGGACCGCCGCGGCGAGCGCGCCTCGAGCGACATCCCGCAGTCGATCGCGCGGATGGCGGTGGACGACAAGGTCGCCGTGCTCTCGGACGACGCGGGCGACGACCAACGGTTCCAGGGGCAGTCGGTGGTGCTGCAGAAGGTGAAGTCGGCGATCTGCGTGCCGCTCATCGGCAGCGAGAATCGCGTGCTCGGCGTGCTCTACGTCGACAACTTCTCGCTCAAGCGGTTCAACGAGATGGACCTCGACTTCCTCATCGCGTTCTCCGGCATCGCGGCGGTGGCGATCGAGAACGGGCAGCTGGCGGTGCGCATCCGGCAGGAGGCGCTCGCCCGCAGCAACTTCGAGCGCTTCTTCACGCCGCACCTCGCGGCGCGCATCGCGTCGAGCCCCGATGCGGTGAAGCTGGGCGGCGACAAGCGGAAGGTCGCGGTGCTCTTCTCCGACATCCGTGGCTTCACCGCACTGTCGGAGACGATGAGCGCCGACACCATGGCGAAGCTCCTCACCGAGTACTTCACCGAGATGGTGGAGTGCGTGTTCCGTCACGGCGGGACGCTCGACAAGTTCATCGGCGACGCGGTGATGGCGCAGTGGGGCGCGCCGATCGGCGAGCACGACGACTGCGACCGCGCGATGCAGGCGGCGCTCGACATGATGGAGGAGCTCGACCGGTTGAACGCGCGGTGGCGCTCCGAGGGGCGGCCGGTGCTGCAGATCGGGATCGGGCTCAACGTCGGCGACGTCTTCGCCGGCAACATCGGGTCGGACCGGCGTCTCGAGTACACGGTCATCGGCGATCCGGTGAACGTGTCGAGCCGCCTGTGCGGCGCTGCCGGGCCAGGCGAGATCCTGCTCTCCGAGTACTTCCGCAACGAATTGGGGTCGCCGCCGCCGCTCGAGTCGCTCCCCCCGATGGAGCTCAAGGGGAAGAGCCAGGCGTTGCCGGTCTTCCGCGTCCAGCGGTGACGCTCTCGGCCATCGTCGCGCCGAACGGCTACGAACGATTCGACGTCGGTCCCACGGTCGTGGTCGCTCGCGTGGCGGCCGCCGCCGGCTTGCGCCGCGCGTTGCAGGGCGCCGCGAGCCTCCATGCGTGGGCGGAGGCGGTACCGGGGGCCGAACCGTTCCAGGGCCGTGCGACCGCGTGGGGCGTCCCGCTTCCCGGCGCCGCGATCGACGTGGTCGTGCGGCACGCGCGGCGAGGCGGCCTGCTCGCCGGCGTGCGCGGGGACCGTTTCGTGTGGCCGGGACGCGCGCCCTGGGAGCTCGAGACGGCACTGCGCCTGCAGGAGGCGGGGGTGCGCACACCCGACGTCGTCGCGTACGCGCTCTACCCGGCGGGGCCGGGTCTCTGCCGGTGCGACGTGGCGACGCGCCGACTGCCCGTGGGAGCGGAGTTCCCCGTCTCGTGGCGCGACGCCGACGCGTCGTCACGCGAGACGATGCTGATCGCCGTGGGCACGTTGCTGCGCGACCTCCGCGCGGCCGGGGCGCAGCATGCGGACCTCAACGCGAAGAACCTCTTCCTGGCGCGTGACGGGAATCGCTGGGCCGCGTGGGTGCTCGACGTCGACCGCGTGCGGTTCCGGGCGCCGAACGATCCCGAAGTGGGGGCGCAGAACCTCGCACGACTCGACCGCTCGCTGCGCAAGCTGCGCGACCGCCGAACGCTCGAGCTCGATGACGCGGCGCTGGCCCGACTCGCCGAGCTCTCGGGAACTCCCGGATGAGCCGCGTCCCGCTCGATCGCGTCTGCGTCGTGATGATGTCCGCCGTGGGGGACGCGGTGCACGTCCTCCCCGTCCTCACGGCGCTCAAACGGCACCATCCCGCGATGCATGTGACGTGGGTGCTGCAACCCGGGCCGGCGACGCTCGTGCGGGGCCATCGGTGCGTGGATGAGATCCTCCTGTTCGATCGCACCAAGGGCGTGCAGGGGTTCCTCGACATCCGGCGCGAACTCTCGGCCCGGCGCTTCGACCTCGTCATCAACCTGCAGGTGTACTTCAAGGCGGGGATCATCACCGGCTTCACGCAGGCCCCGGTGAAGCTCGGGTTCGACCGCGCGCGTGCGCGCGACGCGAACTGGCTCTTCACCACGCACCGCATCCCGCCGCACGCGATGCAGCACGTGCAGGACCAGTACTTCGAGTTCTGCGACTGGCTCGGCGTGCCGCACGAGCCCGTGACGTGGGACCTCGGGCCCTGGACGTCGCAGGAGCAGCACTGGCAGCGCGAGTTCATCTCGCGCTTCGACCGCCCCATCGCGCCGATCGTCGTGGCGACGAGCAAGCCGCAGAAGGACTGGCTGCCGGAGCGGTGGGCCGAGGTGAGCGACGCGCTGTACCACGACTTCGGGCTCCAGCCCGTGCTGGTGGGCGCCCGCTCCCCCCGAGAGGTGCATGCCGAGCAGGTGATCATGTCGCGGGCGAGGACGAAGCCGTACAGCGCGCTCGGGCAGGGCGGGCTGCGCGGACTCGCCGGGATCATCGCCGGCTCGGTCCTCGTGCTGACGCCCGACACCGGCCCGCTGCACATGACCGTCGCGCTCGACCGTCCGGTCATCTCGCTCATCGGGTACTCCAACCCCAAGCGGGTCGGTCCCTACCGCAAGTTCGGCGACCTCATGATCGATGCGTACGGCGAGCCGGGCGAGGACTACCCGCTCTCGATGGAGAACCGGCTGGATCGGATGCCGCGGATCACGGTGCAGCAGGTGCTCGACAAGGTCGAGCGGTGGCGCAGCACCTACTTCCGCGCGAGCCGGCCGATCAGCGCGCTCGACTAGCGGCGTTGACCACGGCGGTCGGCACGCCCGCCGTGGTCAGCGTGCCACCTCGACGTGGCCGACCATGCCCAGCGCGGCGTGCGGGTCGCACTGGAAGTAGAACCTCCCCGTCCCGAACGTGAGCGGGACGTCGATCGCCTGCCCGGGGAGCTGCGCATAGGTGCTCGCGGCCGGGGGCCGTGCCCGTGGTCCGGGTGCACGTTGTGCACGCCTGAGAGTTGAACCTCAGGAGGTCGCCGGGCTGAGCCTGGATCTCCGCCGGCGTGAAGTAGTTGCCCTTCTCGTCCGTGTGCATCGTGACTTCGATGACCTTGCCGGTGCTCGGCGCAGACGCGGCGCCGGGGGGCCTCCGCGGCGGGGATCTGCGCCCGGCGCGAGGGAGTACGCGAGGGCAGAGACGGGGGGAGCGCATGGGAGAACCTCGAGTGGTATGGAGTCGGGACGTTCAGAAGTCACGCCGCAGGAAGCGGCGACGGGCGAGGAGCACCGGCACGGCCGCCCAGGCGGAGAGCGCCAGCAGGGCGACGGCGGGACCGAGCGGAGTGCCGAGCAACCGGCGGAAGACCGCGCCGGTGTATCCGAGCAGCGCGGTCGCGTCGAGCGCGGTCAGCACCAGCACGCGTGCGAGGTCGACCGGGTTACCGAGCATGGCGAGCAGCATCGGACGCTCGAGGGGCCAGTCCCCGAACGCACTCACCGCGGCGATGATCGCGCCGTCGTACGCGATGGTGAGGGCGAACCAGACGCCGATCGCGCGCGCCATCGCGCGGAGCCGGTCATCGACGCCGTGCGCGATGACCATCGCAACGGCCGCGAAGGCCAGCGTCAGCAACGCACCCGCGGTGGCGAGCAGGAGGAGCGCGAGCCGCGGTGCGTCGCTCGCGGCGCCGTGCAGGAGCAGCGGGAGGCCGATCCCGCCGAGGAAGGCGCCGGTCATCGGCAACGCCAGTCCGAGGTAGAGGCCCAGGAAGACCGCGCGGCGCGACAGCGGCTGCGCGAGCAGGAGTTCGGTGAACTCGCGCGACGCGTGCACGTGCGCCGTGCCGAAGACCAGCGCGACGAGCGGGACGACGAGGAGCATCGCGTTGAGCAGGCTCAGCACCACCTGCGGCCCGGTGCCGCCGAACAGGAAGAGCGCCTCGGTGACGACCCAGAACCCGGCGGCGTAGGCGAGCAGCCACCGGCTTCGCGCGAGGTCGCGGACGCCGGCGCGCAGGACGAGGGTGACGGTGCTCACGCGATCCTCAGGCCGCGCAGCAGCGCGGCGACGGCTGGTTCGAGTCGGCGCGTGCCGGTCTCGCGGAGCAACGTGTCGACCGGCCCGGCGAAACGGAGGTGGCCGTCGCAGAGGAAGGCGACGTCGTCCGCGAGTTCCTCGAGCTCGACGAGGATGTGCGAACTGATGAGGATCGTGCGTCCCGCCGCGCGCGTCGCGCGGAGGTGCGACTTGAGGAGCCCCGATGCGATCGGGTCGAGCCCCGCCGTGGGCTCGTCGAGGATCAGTAGGTCGGGCGCGAAGAGGAAGGCACAGGCGATCGCGACCTTCTGGCGCCAGCCACCCGAGAGCGTCCCCACCGGGGTCGCCCACTCGCCGCGGAGCCCGAAGTCGTCGACGAGCGCCTCGTCGACCGGTGCGCCGGGGCGGAGCGCGCGGAGCATCGCGAACACCTCGCCGACCGCGAGGTGCTCGGGATAGCGCGGTGCCTGCGGCGCATAGCCGATGCGCGCGCGATACGCGCCGTCCGCGTCGCACGGGACGCCGTCGAGCAGGAATCGGCCCGCGTCGGGTCGCGCGAGGCCGAGCAGCAGCTTGATCAGCGTCGTCTTCCCTGACCCGTTGGGCCCGACCAGCGCGACGATCCGCCCCGGGGCGAGGGCGAGCGAGACACCGGCGAGCACGGTGCGCGCGCCGTAGGCTTTCCGGATCCCGTCCAGCGTCATCATCGGGGTGCCCTCATCAACGGGCGCTCGTCCGCGACCTGCGGGGTGAGCACCGGGAAGACCCGTTCGGCGGCGTCCAGCACCGCGGTCACCGGTGCGCGGAGCAGCAGCAGCGTCTCGGGATGCCGTTCGGCCACGAGCGCGAAGAGGCGCACCGGGCGGAAGGGGACGTCGCCGGTCCCGTCGCGGTCGAGATCGTAGCCGCGATACGCATCCCACCAGTTGCCTACGAAGTCGCTGCGCAGCGTGCGGCTGTTGGTCGCGACGTCGAAGGCGTTCCCCGAGAAGACGTTGCCGCGGAAGTGGCTGTCCTCCGCATCGGCCATGAGACGCACCGCCCAGCCGTTCCGGCGGAAGTCGTTGTCGCGGATGTCGAGCCGCGACGCGCCCTCGAGGAAGAGTCCCACGGAGTTCCCTTCGAAACGATTCCGGACGAGCGCGCCATCCGTGATCTCCTTGAGGAGCAGGCCGTATGCACCGCTGCCCGTCGCGTCGAGGAAGCCGTTGCCATCCATGACGACGTGCTTGCTGTACATCACCGCGACCCCCGCGCCGTTCGCCCGGAAGGTGTTGCGCTCGTACCGACACGAGTCGGAGAACATGAAGTGGAGGCCGTAGCGGCGGTTGCCCTCGCTCACGTTCGCCGCGGCCACCGAGCCATCGGAGAACTCGAAGTAGATGCCGTCACGCTGTCCCCGGACGGTGTTCCCCTCCACGCGCGTCCCCGGTGAGTACCAGAGGTGGATCCCGTTGCCGTTGCGCGTCTCCTCGGCGCCAGACGCGCGGATGTCGTTGCCGCGGACGACGCAGCCGGTCGTGCGCTGCAGGTAGATCGCGAAGAGCGCATCGCGGAAGATGTTCGACTCGATCCGGCAGTCGCGCGCCTCGGCCACGCGGAGCGCAGCACGGTCCTGCATCTGGCTCACGCCCGTGTTGCGGAACGTCAGGCCGCGGACCGTCACACCGTCGGCGCGGACCACGAGGATCTCGTGCGTCCCCTCGCCATCGAACGCCGGCGCGCCGTCGCCCACGATCGTGAGTCGCGGCACCGTCACGAGGATGGTGGGCTCCCGGTACTCGCCCGCCGCGACACGGATGGTCATGCCGGGCCTTGCACGAGCGACGGCGGCCGTCAGCGTCGGGAGCGCCGAGCCCGGCCGCACCAGGAGCGTCCGCGCAGGCGAAGCATCCTGGGCGGCGAGCTGCCCCGCGGCGGCCAGCACCGCGAGACCTAGCATCACCCGGCGCGACCGCGGCATCTCAGTGCCCCCCGCGCGTCGACGTGTCCGCGAGCACGGCCGGCCAGTCGGCCACCGTGCCGCCGAGCGTGGCATGCGCCGCGCGCGCGGCGTCGAGCGATCGGAACGCGACCGCCCGGCCCATCGGACCGCGGAGCGATGATTCGAGCAGATACCCCGCCTCCTCGGCCGCGACGAAGGTGCCGGGCGCGCTCGCGTCCGTCACCCAGAGGGTGCGCACCGAGCCCGGCTCGGCGCTGCGCACCCAGCCCGCGAGGCAGTCGATGCTGTCGAACACGTGCACGCGACCAGTGCTCGTCACGACCTCCGCGGCGAACCGCGGATCGGTCACCGTCATGCGACAGTACCCGCAGGCGTCCTCGCCGAGCGCGACGGGACGCGGGCCCGCACCATCGCAGGCGAGCAGGACGAGGCCGAGCATCGCCGTGTGCACCCGGCGCAGCACGTCGCCGGCGGGAGACCACGCCCCGGCGCGCGACATCACGCCGCCTCAGCGCGTCGGCGCGACGTCCACGACGCCCAGAGCACCAGGCCGCCCGCGAGGCCGAACGCGATGCCGCCCGTCGAGGGCCACGACGTCGCGGTGAAGTTGAGCAGCTTCTTGCGGCCGATCACGGGGGGCGAGTAGCTCATGCCCTGGATCTTGATGATCGCGTGTTCGTGGTCGAGGTCGTGACCGTAGTCGTAGCCCCAGCGCCAGTAGTCCCAGAGCCCGACCGCCATGACCGCGACCAGCAGTACGCTGTAGAGATAGAGCGGGACGCGCCGCCGCAGCGCGGCGACGGCGAGTCCGGCGACGATGAGCCCGGCGAGGATCCAGCGCATGTACCGCAGCTCCGGGATCGACTCGGGCTCGATCGTCTTCATCCCGATGTAATGATTCAGCCCGTTGATCGACTGCAGGTCATTGGGCTTGAGCCCGTCCACGCCGTCGATGCGGATGAGCATGCCCAGCCCCTCGGGGTACTGCGGCGCGATGAGGTCCACGCGCCAGAGAGGGGAGGAAGTACCCGGTCGCGAGGAGCGCGACCGCCGCAAGCACGAACCAGCGTGAACGGGCCGTCATGATCGCCTCAGTTGGTGCCGCGGGCCTGCGCGCCGCGGCGGGTGTTCGCGGTGAGGGCCACCGTCGAGCCGGCCGGCGAGACCCGGACGTAGCCCTGCATCTCCTGGTGCAGCGCCGAGCAGAAGTCGGTGCAGTACATCGGATAGACGCCCGGCTTCCTCGGGATCCAGCGGAGCGTGCGGGTCTCACCCGGCATGATCAGCAGCTCCGAGGTGTTGGCGCCGAGGATCGCGAAGCCGTGCGGCACGTCCCAGTCCTGCTCGAGGTTCGTGACATGGACGAGCACCGTGTCGCCGACCTGCACGCCCTCGATGTTGTCCGGGGCGAAGTGCGAGCGGATGGCGGTCATGCGGACGTGCACCACGCGGCCCGCGCGCTCGACGCCCGTCTCGCGCTCGCTGCGCGACACCATCGGGTGCCGGTTCTCGGCGAGCTTGTAGAACTTGACCTGCCGGTCGACGACCTTCTTCGCGTCGATCGCGTTCGCGTAGTGCGGCTCACCCTGGGTCGGGAAGTCGAGCAGGAGCTTCATCTTCTCGCCGGTGATGTCGTAGAGCTGTGCCGACTGCGTGAGCTCCGGACCAGTCGGGAGATAGCGATCCTTCGTGATCTTGTTCATGGCGAGGACGTAGCGACCATACGGGTGTCGGGTCGCGCCGCCGGGGATCATCAGGTGACCGACCGAGTAGAAGGTCGGCGCGCGGTCGACGACCTGGCGCGTCTCGACGTTCCACTTCACGACCTCGGACGAGATGAACATCGAGGTGTACGCGAAGCCCTTGCCGTCGAACTCGGTGTGGAGGGGGCCGAGACCCGGCTCCTGCACCTCACCGGCGAGGGTGCTCTCGTACTTGAGCACCGGGATCCCCTCGAGCTCGCCCTCGAACTGCCGGTCGGCGATCGCCTTGAGCATCTTCGTGGCCGAATGGACCGGAATCACCGTGGCGAGCTTGCCGCCCGCTACGATGTACTCGCCGGTCGGGTCGACGTCGGCGCCATGCGGCGACTTCGGCGTCGGGAGGAAGTAGATCGAGCCCGGGCAGGCCGCGGCCTGGATCTGCAGCACGCTCGTCATCCGCTCCGAGCGCGCGATGCGGCTGAACTCGTCGAAGATGTTGTGCCGGTACTCGGCCGGCGCCCGGACGCCCTTCCCCGCCTTGGCGCAGGCTTCGGCCGCTCGGTAGTTCACGGCCGCGATGTAGTCCTTGTCGTTCTGCGAGGCGTTCACCTCGAGCAACGTGTTCGCCTGCTCCGAGTTGTAGGAGGTGAAGAACATCCACCCGTCGGACGGGCCCTTGCCGGCGCGGGCGAGGTCGTAGTTGAAGCCCGGCACGATGAGTTGGAAGGCGATGTCCATCTTCCCCGGCTGGTCGGCCGTGATGAAGGAGATCTGGCCCTTGAAGAACTTCTTGTACTCGTCGATCGGCACGTCGCGGTTGGGGACCGGGATCGAGAAGCGCGTCGACGAGACGATGTACTCGGTGTTGCCGGTCACGAACGGCGAGGCGTGGTTGCCGCCGGCGTTCGGGATCTCGAGGATCTCGGTCGTCTCGAAGGTCGTGAGGTCGATGCGCGCGACACGGGGGGTGTTGTTGCCGTTGACGAAGATCCAGCGGCCGTCATCGTCGCCCTGGGTCTGCGAGAGCGCGGTGTGGTGGAGATCGTCCCACGGCACGAAGCCGTAGGAGGTCTCGAGCATCGCCTTCGTCTCCTCGTTGTAGCCATAGCCGTTCTCGGCGTGCTGCGAGAAGACGGGGATGGTGCGGAGAAGGCGACCGGAGGGGAGGCCGTAGACGCCGAGCTGGCCGCCGAAGCCGCCCGAGAGGAAGGCGTAGAGCTCGTCCTTCTCGCCGGGCGCGACGTAGACGCGCTGGGCCATCTCGGCCGTGCCGGCGAGCGAGCCGGAGCCGCGGCCCGCGCAGGCGTAGCCAAGGCCGAGCACGGTGAGGGCACCGGCACCGAAGAGGAGGCGGGATCGCGTGAGGAAGGACATGGGAACCTCGGGACCAGCGGGGGACGGTTCGGCGCTCGGCCGGCCCAGGGGGTACTTGCCCCGGACGAACAAAAGATGCAGATTATCTGCACCTTAACAAGTCGGATATCTTTCGGATGACCCGTCAGGGAAATCCCTCCCGCCCCTCGCCCGATGCGACTCACGCGCTACACCGACAACGCGCTCCGTGCCCTCATCTATATCGGATTGCACGACGCGGCCCCATCACGCATCACGGACATCGCCCGTCGCATGGGAATGTCCGAGGACCACACGGCGAAGGTGATCGCCCGCCTGGCCGAGCTCGGCTTCGTCACGACGCTCCGCGGCCGCCTCGGTGGCGTGAAGCTCGCGCGGCCGGCCGCCGAGATCAACATCGGCGAGGTCGTGCGCGCGACGGAGGACAACCTGAACCTCGTCGAGTGCTTCGACGCGGAGCACAACCAGTGCCCGATCGCCCCCGCCTGCGCGCTCGCCCCGGCGCTGGATGAGGCGCTGACCGCCTTCCTCGCCGTGCTCGACCGCTACACGCTCGCCCAGCTCACCGACAAGCCCCGCGGGCTGCAACGCCTCCTCATCGCCTGACGCGCGTCCGCCCAGGGGCGGCGCGGGTCCACACCGGGTTGCCCCTATGGACTGGTTCGTTCGCGCCTTCCTCAAGTCCAGCCTCGTCTGGTTCTCGCTCGCAGTTGGCCTCGCGCTCGCGATGGCCGTGTTCCCCCTGTTGACGATCTACCGCGCCGCGCACCTCCACCTCGCGCTCCTTGGCTTCGTCACCCAGATGATCTACGGCGTCGCGCTCCACGTCGTGCCGCGGTTCTTCGGGCAGCCGCTACTGCATTCCCGGATGGCCGAGGTACAGTTCTGGACGGCGCAGGCAGGCCTCGTGCTCCTCACCACCGGATTCGTCGCCCGCGTGAACGGGTGGCCGCTCGCCGCAGGCGCGATCGCGGTCGGCGGGCTCGCGTCGGCAGTGGGGGCATTCTGCTTCGTCGTGAACCTCTGGCGCACGATGGACGCGAGCCCGATGCGCGCGGTGCAGGCCCGCGGTGGGCGTCCGCTCGCCACGTTGCCACAGGCGGATGCGCACTGACGCGCATCCGCAGCGCACCGATCATCCCTGCCGCGTCACACCCTCGGCGAAGTCATACCGGAGACCGACGCGCTCGAGGAGCGCGACGAGCCGCCGCAGCCCGAGTCCCATGACGCTGAAGTAGTCGCCCTCGATCCGCTCGACGATCGTCGCCCCGAACCCCTGGATGCCGTACGCGCCGGCCTTGTCCATCGGTTCGCGCGTCGCGACGTACTCGGCGACCTCCTCCGCCGTGAGCGTGCGGAAGGTAACCTGCACCTCCTCCACCGCGCTCTCGGTGCGACCGTCGCGCGCGACGGCCATCGCCGTATAGACGGTGTGGGTGCGCCCAGAGAGCCGCGCGAGGGTGGCCCGCGCCTCCGCCGCGTCGCGGGGCTTGCCAAGGATATCGCCGTCGAGGACGACGATCGTGTCCGCGGCGATCACGACCGCCTCCGGGTGCTGCGAGGCCAGCACGTGCGCCTTCGCACGCGCGAGCCGTTCGCAGTGCGGCACCGGGGCCTCGTCGGGCATCACCGACTCGTCGATGTCGGCCGGCCGCACCTCGTGCGCGATGCCGACGAGGGTGAGCAGCTCCCGGCGGCGCGGGGACTGCGACGCGAGGATGACGCGCACCGGATGGTGCACCGTGCCCGCGTCCGGATGCGCGGTCATGCGCGCTCCAGCCAGAGGGTGACGGGGCCGTCGTTCACGAGGTCCACCTCCATCATCGCCCCGAACTCGCCCGTCTCGACCGTGAGGCCTCGCTCGCGCAGGAGCCGCACGAACCCCTCGTAGAGCGGGATCGCGACCTCCGGACGCGCGGCGTCCACGAAGCTCGGGCGGCGGCCCTTCTCCGCGTCGCCATACAGCGCGAACTGGCTGACCACGATCACCGCCCCGCCGACCTCGGAGAGTCCGAGGTTCATCTTCCCCTCGGCGTCGGTGAACAGCCGCAGGCCGGCGACCTTGTCCGCCATCCACGTGCACTGCGCGAGCGTGTCGGTGTGGGTGTAGCCCACGAGCAGGCAGAACCCCGCGCCGATGCGTCCCGTCACTCGCCGGTCGACGCGGACCTCGGCGCGCGAGACTCGCTGGAGGAGCACCCGCATCTAGCGCGCCTCCGCGCGCGCCCAGTCCCACCCCTCGAGACCGCGTGCGTTCACCGCCTTCACCGCGACGCGCCACCCCGGCCTGAGCGCCGCGATCGTCGCGCGCGGCGCTGTGACCGTCGTCGTGAAGCGCATCGGCGCCTCGGTGGGGCCGTACCGCACGAGGTAGCGCGTCACTCCCTTCTCGCGCGCCGGGGTCCAGGTGACGGCGGTGCCGGTGACCGAGAGCCCGGTCAACCGCGACGGGCTGGACGCGAGCAGCATGATCGTCGCGACCGTCGTCCGCGAGGTCTCGGCGAGCTGCTGATGGTCGATCGTCTCGAGCACGTCGTGCGGCATGTGATAGTGCGGGTTCCCGAGGATCGGGTACGACCCGATCCCGCCCACGATGTCGCCCCAGGCATCGTAGAGCGCGTTGGCGTCGGTGTTCTTGTAGTAGAACGCGTCGTAGGTGATGAGCCGCGAGAACTGGATGGCCGCGGCGTGCTGGATGTCGCGGATGCCCGGATTCGAGTAGCGGATCGTGTTGTCCATCCGCTGGTCGTTCGCCCATCCCATCATGTCGTTGTTGAGCGCGCCGACCACCGTGATGGAGTCCTTCATGCGCCGCCCGAACTCGCGTGCGCCGCGCAGGCCCGCCTCCTCGCCGGTGAAGGCGACGAACATAAGCGTCGTCGGCTGCGGCCGCGTCGCCAGCACCCGCGCGGCCTCGAGGATCATCGCCGTGCCGCTCGTGTTGTCATCGGCGCCCGGTCCCTCGGCGCGCGAGTCGAAGTGGGCGCCGATGACGTAGACGAGTTCGGGGTTCACCGTGCCAGGGATCACCGCGACGACGTTGGCGACGTCGAGCTCGGTGGTCGCGACGGTGCGGAACGGCTGCAGCTCCGCCTTGAGGCCGAAGCCCCGGTACGTCTCGAGCAGCCAGTCCACGGCACGCCGGTTCCCCGGCTGCGTGATGTGCTTCGAGTCGAAGCCGAAGAGCGCCTTCTCGTACGCGTAGATGCGGTTCACATCCACCGCCTCGGTCGCGGCGCGGACGGAAGTGGCGATGGGCGCGAAGAGACGGCGGCCGTTCGCCCGCAGCGTGTCCTCGGCGGCGCGCATCGCGTCCACACGGGCCACGAGGTCATCGCGCGTGACCGGCGTCGCGAGGTCCGTGAGGTAGAGGTGGCGGTGCGGCGTCACGGTATCGCCATCGCGCTCGGAGACGATCGCGATCCGCATCCCGTCCGGCGAGGGCACCCACTCGTACTCCGGCGCGACGGTGCGCACGGTGTTGTTGTGAAAGAGCCGCGTGCGCGTGCCCGCGGCGAGATCGTAGAGGTGGGAGCGGCGGTGTCGCGGTTCGCCGATCAGGCCGAGGAGGCGAGTGGGCGAGAGGAACTGCGGCAGGACGTCGTGCTGGATCTCGCGCGTGACGCGCGTCGGCTCCGCCCCTTCCATCGTCGGCGCGGTCATGAGCTCCCAGTCCTCGCGGAGCATCGTCTGCCAGGCGATCCGTGAGCCATCGGGCGCGATCGCGAGCCCCTGCACGGGGGTCGTGCTCAGGAGGACCGTCGTCGGCGCGTCGGTCCCGCGCTGCGCGAGGATGCGCGTGCGCGCCCCGTCCGCGACCAGCCACGCAACGGTGGACCCATCAGCGGAGAGCACAGGCGACGTGCCGGCGATCCGCGGACCGACCGTCGGCTCCGAGCCCGTCGAGAGCAGCGCGAACGCATCCGAGCGCCCACCGGCGGCGAACCCCGGCACCGTGCGCGCGAACGCGCCGCGCCGGCCGAGGAGGACCAGCGCGCGCTGGCCGTTCGCGGACCGGAGGATGTCGACCGGCTGCCCCTCGGGGAGGGCGAGCGTGCGCCACGCGCGCTCCGCTCCATCGAGGACGAGCAGCCGGAGCGCGGCGAGCGAATCCCCGGACGTCCCGGTGATCATCGCGAGCTGGAGCGACGCGCGGCCGATCAGCGTGACCGCCGCGACCGCGCCGGCATCCACCGGGATGCGCTCCGGTGCAGACCCGTCGAGGCGGATCCACGCGATCGCGGCGGTCGGATTCTCCCGCGTCTGGATCCAGGCCGCGGCGCGACCATCGGGTGCGAAGGTGAGCGCGCGGGCATCGGCGTCGACGCTGACCGTGCGGCGGCCCGCCTCGACGCGAACGACCGTCGTCCTTGTTCGCGCCGCCGGGCCGTACTCGTAGGCGAGGTGCCTGCCATCCGGTGCCCAACGCGGTGCGCGCGCATCCTGGGCCACTTCGACGGTCTGCCACCGCTCGCCGGTGAGCTCAGCGATGCGGTCGTGATACGTCGCGGCGTCGTCCGACGCCAGCACGGCGCGGAGATCTGCGAGCGCCTCGGGGTAACGCCCCGCCTCCCACGCGAAGTAGGCGCGGTCCCAGCGCTCCGCATTGGTGACGGGGGCCGGGCGGGCCGCGCGGACGGCGGGCGCCTGGGCGAGGAGCGCGGCCGGGAGGAGCAGGAGCGCGAAGAGGCGTCGCATGGGCGGGCGGGTGACGGGAACGCGAAGGGCGGGCCCGCCGCAGCGGACCCGCCCTCCAAGATAGCCTCGGCGGCCGCTTACTCCACCGTCACCGACTTGGCGAGGTTGCGCGGCATGTCGACGTTCGCGCCGCGCTTCACCGCGATGTAGTACGCGAGGAGCTGGAGCGGCACGCTGGCGAGCACCGGCGTCAGCATGTCGATCGTCTCAGGCACACGGAATTCGTAGTCCATGAGTCCGTGCAGCGCGGGTTCATCGCGGCTCGTGATGACGATCGTCTTGCCGTGCCGCGCCTTCACCTCCTGGATGTTCGAGACGACCTTCTCGAACACCGCATCGTGCGGGGCGATGAACACCACGGGCATCGATTCGTCGATGAGGGCGATCGGCCCATGCTTCATCTCGGCCGCCGGATACCCCTCGGCGTGGATGTAGCTGATCTCCTTGAGCTTGAGGGCGCCCTCGAGCGCGGCCGGGAAGTTGTACCCGCGACCGAGGTAGAGGAAGTTGTGCGCGTCCTTGAACTGCTCGGCGATCAGCTCGATCTCGGCGGCCCGGTCGAGGATGCTCTGGATCTGCTTGGGCAGGTCGGCGAGCGCCTGCGCGATCTCGCGGCCGCGCATCACCGAGAGCGTGCGCTTGCGGCCGAGCTTGAGGGCGAAGAGCGCAAGCGCCGCGACCTGGCTCGTGAAGGCCTTGGTCGAGGCGACGCCGATCTCGGGGCCGGCGTGCAGATAGATCCCGCCGTCGTCCTCACGGGCGATGGTCGACCCGACGACGTTCACGAGCCCGAGCGTCCGCGCGCCGCGGCGCTTCGCCTCGCGCATCGCGGCGAGCGTGTCGGCCGTCTCGCCCGACTGCGAGATCACGATGCAGAGCGTGCGCGGCGTGACGATCGGGTTGCGATAGCGGAACTCCGAGGCGTACTCGACCTCGCACGGGATCCGCGCGAAATCCTCGATCATCATCTCGCCGATGAGCGCCGAGTGCCAGCTGGTGCCGCAGGCCGTGATGATCACCTGGTCGATGTTCATCAGCTGCTCGTGCGACAGGTTGATGCCGCCGAGCTTGCTGGTGCCGTCCTCGAGGATCAGGCGGCCGCGCATCGTGTTCTCGATGGTGTGCGGCTGCTCGAAGATCTCCTTGAGCATGAAGTGGTCGTACCCGCCGCGCTCGATCGCCGCGAGATCCCACTCGATCCGCTCCACCGAGCGCCGGATGGGCGACGCGTTGATGTCCATCACGCGGTAGCCGTCGGGCGTCAGCACGGCGAGGTCGCCATCGTCGAGGTACACGACCTCGCGGGTGTGCGCGAGGATGGCCGAGGCGTCGGAGGCAAGGAAGTACTCGCCATCCCCGATGCCGATGAGCAGCGGGCTTCCCTTGCGGGCGGCGACGATCTTCTCGGGGTCACGGCTGGACACGACGGCGATGCCGAACGTGCCGTCGACCTTGCGCAGCGCGCCGATCACCGCCTCCTCGAGCGAGCCCTCGTAGAGCTCCTGCACCAGATGCGCGATGGTCTCGGTGTCGGTGTCCGAGCGGAACGTGTGTCCCAGCGCGATGAGCTGCTTCCGCAGCACGTCGGCGTTCTCGATGATGCCGTTGTGCACGACCGCGACCGATTCGTCGGTGCTCAGGTGCGGATGCGCATTGCGCTCCGTCGGCGGCCCATGCGTCGCCCAGCGGGTATGTGCGATGCCGACCTTGCCCGTCACCGGGTCGGCGACGAGGGCCCCTTCGAGCTTGGCGATCTTCCCCGCCGCGCGGCGCGTCTCGAGCGACTCGCCATCGAACACGGCGACGCCCGCGGAGTCATAGCCGCGGTACTCGAGCCGCTTGAGGCCGGCGACGAGGATGGGAGTGGCCTGCTTGGGGCCGATGTAGCCGACGATGCCGCACATAATCGAGAAAGGATGAAGGATGGAGGACGAAGGATGACGCCGAGGGGCTGCCTTCAGCCTCGACCGCCGCCTTTCGTCCGGGTCCCGCTCACGCCAGCTTCGCCAACAGTTCACGCCCGCGTTCGACCAGCGCCCTCGCCGCGTCGAGCGTCGGCGCCTCGGCGATCACGCGCACGATCGGTTCGGTGCCCGACGGCCGCACATGCACCCAGCGGTCCGTCCAGCCGAGCCGGAGTCCGTCCTGCGTGTCCGCCTCGGCGTCCGGGAAGGCCGCCGTCAGCGCACCGTAGACGGCGTCCAACGGCTTGGCCGGGCGGTCCAACTTGTCCTTGATGATCGCGTACCTCGGGAACCGCCCGACGATCTTCGACAGGGACTCCCCATCCTCATGGAGCAGTTGCAAGAGCAGTGCCACCCCGAGCGGTGCATCGCGGCCCAGATGGAGTTCCGGCAGGATCACCCCGCCGTTCCCCTCGCCGCCGATCACGGCCCCCTCCTGCCGCATCCGAAGCGCCACATTGACCTCGCCGACCGGGGCCCGGATGACCCGCGCCCCCCCCTCGGCCGCCATGTCATCGACGATCCGGGAGGTGGAAAGATTCGTGACGACCGGACCGGTCCGATGTCGCAGCACGACACGTGTGGCGAGCGCGAGCGTGTAGTCCTCGCCGATCGCGGTGCCCGCGTCCGAGACCAGGGCGAGGCGGTCGACGTCCGGGTCGGTCGCGAACCCGATGTCCGCCCCCGTCTGCCGTACCAGTCGCTCGAGCGCGCCGAGGTTCTCCGCCACGGGCTCCGGCGGGCGCGGGAAGCGCCCGTCCGGTTCGAGCTCGATCGCGTGCACCTCGCAGCCCAGGAGCTCCAGGAGGCGGGGGATGACGGCCCCGCCCGCCCCACGACAGGCATCGAACGCGACCTTGAACTTCCTTCGACGGATCCCCTCGATGTCGAGGAAGGGCAACGCCAGTACCTGGTCCAGATGCCGCGCGATCGCGTCGCCGTCGAAGCGCGTCACGCCCATCCGGTCGTACGTCGCGTACGGGATGCCCTGCTCCACCAGCGCGCGCATCTCCGCCCCCTGCGCAGCGCTCAGGAACAGCCCGTCAGGCCCGATGAACTTCAGGGCGTTCCACTCGATCGGATTGTGACTCGCCGTGATCCCGAGTCCGCCGGCCGCATGGTGGTGCTCCACCGCGAGCTGCAGCGTCGGGGTCGTGGTGAGCCCGATGTCGATCACGTCGGCACCGACGCTTTCGAGGGCGGCGCGGGTGACGGCATGAAAGAGCGGTCCGGTCACGCGGCTGTCTCGGCCGAGGACGATCGCCCTGGAACCTCCCTTGGCGATGGCCCAGGCCCCGAACGCGGCGGCGTAACGAGCGACGACCTCGGGCGTGAGCCCGAAGCCGACGCGTCCCCGGATACCGGAGACGCTGATCATGAGGCGGGGGTCTGTCATGCGCGGAAGCTAGAGGGTGTGACGACGGGTTCAAGGCGTGGCGCGCGACCCGCAGCAAGAGGACCCCGGATGTGTGCGCCACGTCACGTTTATGTTTCGGGGACATCCTTCAGCCTCCCTCGCGTGGATCTCCTCACCCTTCGCGCGGCCGCCGGCGGCGGGTCGATCGACGGTCGATCGGCCACGAGTCTCGTCGCCGCCGGCTTCACGCTGCTCCAGCGGAGCCCCGTGCTCGTGCGCGCGCTCGCGGGCAGGCGCGCCGGGATCCTCCTTCCCACGTCGCCTCAGTTCCTCGTCGCGCTCGCGGCGTCGGACGGCCGGGGAGCGGTGCTCGTCAATCCCCTCGCGGCGCCGAGCGAGATCGCTGACCAATGCGCGGACGCGGCGGTTGGCGCGATCCTCACGCTCTCCGCCTTCGCGTCGCGCGTCCCGCCGGGGATGGTCACGGTACTGCTCGACGACGCGCCGGCCACCGCCACTGTCGTCGCACCCGACGGCACGGCCACGCGCATCGACCTCGGTTCGCACTTCGGCCTCGAGGTCGAGGGTGACGCCGAAGCGCCCGGTCGCGACGAGGAGTGCGCCATCGTCTATACCTCCGGCATGGCCGGTCGCGCGCTCGGCGCGATCCTCACGCACCGCAACCTCATCACCAACGCGCGCGCGGCGGTGCAGGCGGCGGCCTTCACCCCGGGGTCGCACCTCCTCGCGGTGCTGCCCTTCTCGCACCTCTTCGGCCTCACGGTCTCCGGCATCGCGCCACTGCTCGCCGGGGCGCGCGTCTCGACGATGGCGCGCTTCAATCCCATCACCGCGGTGGACCGCATCGTCACCGACGGGATCACCGCGATCGTCGGCGTCCCGGCGATCTTCTCGGCGATGCTCACGGCCATCGAGCGCCGCGGCGGCATCGCGATGCCGAGCCTGACGCTCTCCATCTGCGGCGGGGCGCCCCTCGATCCCGCGTTGCAGGCGCGCTGGACCGAGGTCACCGGCGTGGAGCTGCGCCAGGGATACGGCCTGACCGAAGCCTCGCCGGTCGCGCTCTTCAATCGCATCGACCGACCCAACGCGCGCGGGACGCTCGGGCTCCCCTTCCCCGGCGTGCAGGTGAGCGTCCGCGATCCCGATACCGGCGCCACCCTCCCGGTGGGCGATGAGGGGGAGCTCTGCATCGCGGGGGAGACCGTCTTCCGCGGCTATGTCTCGGGCGGCGCGGACGGACTCGCCATGCGAGACGGCTGGCTGCGCACGGGGGATCTCGGCCGAGCGCGCGCGGACGGGACCTTCGAGTTCCGCGGACTGCTCAAGCCGATGTTCACCCGCAACGGGTTCAACGTCTACCCGCGCGAGGTCGAGCGGGTGCTCGGGGGGATGCCCGGCGTGGAGTCGGTGCGCGCCTTCGGCGTACCCGATGCCGCGAGCGAGCACGAGGTCGCCGTGGAGATCGTCGGCACGGTCGGCGAGGCCGAGGTGAAGGTCTTCGCCGAGGCGCACCTCTCGGCCTACAAGCGGCCGTCGCGGATCACCATCCACTCGAGGAGATGAGAGCGTGCGTTACGGCGTCCTGATCGGACTCGTGGCCCTCGGTGTCTTCGAGGCCGCGAACGTCTGGTTCATCATGCCGCTCCCGGGTGCGCAGCGGATGCGCAGTCTGGAGCTCGCCTACCAGCTCCACACCTGGCGCTGGATCGTCCGCGGGCTCGCGGTGGCCTTCGTCGTCGTCGGCGCGCGCTCGGACTGGCGTCACGGCCGGGTCGCGCGGGTCGCGATGGGGCTCGGCGCGCTCGCGGTCACGGCGATGGCCTACGCTTTCAATTTCGTGATGGCCGCCGATGCGATGTTCAAGCAGCCGACCGTCGTGGTGATGGCGGGGGCCGCCGAGAATCGCGTGGAGATGGACCGCCTCGTGGTGGGCATCGAGGTCGACGGCGAGGCACGCGCCTACCCGTTGCAGTTCATCGGGTACCACCACCAGGTCCGCGATTCGGTCGCCGGACGCGAGATCCTCGTCACCTACTGCACCGTCTGTCGCACGGGCCGGGTCTTCGACCCGCGCCTCGCGGGGCAGGTCGAGCATTTCCGGCTCGTCGGCATGGATCACTTCAACGCCATGCTGGAGGACGAGACGACCGGGAGCTGGTGGCGGCAGGCCAACGGCGAGGCGGTGACCGGTCCCCTCCGAGGGACGACGCTCGAGGAACTGCCGAGCCGGCAGGTGACGTTGCGCCAGTGGCTCGCCCTCCACCCGACGAGCCGCATCATGCAGGGCGATCCCGCCTTCACTGCGGAGTACGCGCAGGACTTCGCCTTCGAGCGCGGCACGAGCCGCAGTCGGCTCACCGGCACCGACCCGCGCTCGTGGGAGGAGAAGTCCTGGGTGGTCGGTATCCGCGTCGGTGGTGCGACGCGCGCGTACGACTGGAACCGGCTGCTCCGCGAGCGGGCGATCAACGACACCCTCGGCGGTCGCCCGATCGTCGTCGCCGTCGCGGCGGACAGCGCGAGCTTCTTCGCGTTCGTTCGCCCCGATACCGCGACCCGGTACTCCGTCGCCGACGATTCGCTGCGCACCAGGGGCTCGGCCGTCGCGTTCAGCGGGAGGGGCCCGACGGGGACGCTCGAGTCCCTCGTCGCGAGCCAGGAGTTCTGGCACAGCTGGCGCACGTTCAATCCCGGCACCACGCGGCACTAGGGACGCCCTTCCGCCTGCTCCCTTCTCCCTTCTCCCTTCTCCCTTCTCCCTTCTGCCGTAGATTCCCCCCATGACCAAGATCCTCCCCGACGAGCACGGCGGCGGCTTCTCCACCCGCGCGATCCACGCCGGCCAGCGCCCCGACCCCACTTCCGGCGCGATCATGCCGCCGATCTACCAGACCTCGACCTATGCGCAGGAAGCGCTCGGGGTCAACAAGGGGTACGAGTACGCGCGCGGGAAGAACCCCACGCGCGAGTGCCTCGAGCGGAACATCGCGGCGCTCGAGGGCGCGCAGCATGGCTTCGCCTTCTCGTCCGGGATGGGATGCGTCGATTCCATCATGAAGCTCTTCCGTTCGGGTGACCACGTCGTCGTCGGGTCGAACGTCTACGGCGGCACCTACCGCCTCTTCGACAAGATCCTGCAGAACTTCGGGATGCAGTTCTCGTGGGTCGACACGCGTGACCCGCAGCGCATCGCCGACGCCCTGCGGCCGAACACGCGGGCGGTGATGCTCGAGACGCCGACCAATCCGTTGATGCAGCTCACGGACCTCGCCGCGGCGGCCGAGATCGCCAGGCGGCATGGCGCACTCACGATCGTCGACAACACCTTCGCCACCCCGTACTTCCAGAACCCGCTCCAGCTCGGCGCCGACATCGTCTGGCACTCGAGCACCAAGTACCTGAACGGGCACTCGGACATCATCGGCGGCGTCGCCGCCCTGAACGACGACGAGCTCGCCAAGCGACTCCAGTTCAACCTCAACTCGGCCGGTGCCGTCCCCGGGCCGATGGACTCGTGGCTCACGCTGCGCGGCACGAAGACGCTCGCACTCCGCATGCGGCAGCATGACGCCAACGGGCGCGCGATCTCGAGCTGGCTCGCCAACCGCGTGGGCGAGACCCACGTCTTCTATCCCGGGCTCGCCACGCACCCGCAGCACGAGCTCGCGAAGCGGCAGATGCGCGGCTTCGGCGGGATGGTCTCGGTCGAGACCGGGTCGAAGGAGAACGCGAACAAGGTCGTGAGTCGCGTTCGGATCTTCACGCTCGCCG
Source organism: Gemmatimonadota bacterium (assembly GCA_016714015.1). Taxonomy (NCBI): domain Bacteria; kingdom Pseudomonadati; phylum Gemmatimonadota; species Gemmatimonadota bacterium. Next base: position 74,215 of record JADJNZ010000008.1, on the reverse strand, counting down.
AGTCCCTCGGTGGCGTCGAGTCGCTGGTCTGCCAGCCGGCCGGCATGACGCATGCCTCCGTCGAGCCCGCCCGTCGCCTCGAGATCGGCATCACCGACGGCCTGATCCGCTTCTCCTGCGGCGTCGAGGATGTCGAGGACCTGATCGCGGACCTGGAGCAGGCGTTCCAAGGGCTCTAGCGGCGGGACGGGACCTTCTTCCTTCCCCCTTCCGCCTCGGTCCTGCTGCTGCCGACACTCCCGCCCGCCTCCGGCCGTAGGTAGCACGACCCTCCACAGGAGCCTCCGATGGCCCGTACCATCCTGACCGACATCTCCTCCCTCTCGTGGGAGCATCCCGCGGACCGCGCCGCGCTCAATGCCCTGCGCGCCATCCCGGGGTTCCAGACCGTCGTCAACAAGGCGGCGAGCGTCTTCGGCGAGCGCGGCATCCGGCACCTCTTCACGGCGAATGCCGTCCGCGTCGGCCCGACCCAGCGCCCGGATCTCGATGCGCTCTGGACCGAGGTGCTCCAGGCCCTCGACTGGCCCACGCGGCCCCAGCTCTACGTCACGCAGACGCCGCAGTTGAACGCCGGTGCCGTCGGGTTCGGCGACCCGTTCGTCGTGATCAACTCGGCGGCGATCGAGCACCTCAACCGTGACGAGTTGCGCGTCCTCCTCGCGCACGAGCTCGGGCACATCATGAGCGGGCACGTCACGTACCGGACGATGGCGCAGCTCATCCTGATCTTCGGCATCGGCAACCTCCCGTTCCTCGCCGGGATCGCCCTCCTGCCGTTCCAGATGGCGCTCCTCGAGTGGTACCGGAAGAGCGAGCTCTCGTGCGACCGCGCCTCCTTGCTCGGCGTGCAGGACCCCGACGTGGTGCTCACCACCTTCATGAAGCTCGCCGGCGGTCGTGAGTTCGGCGACCGACTCGACCTCGCCGCGTTCAAGGAGCAGGCCAAGGAATACGAGACCGACGGCTCGGCCTGGGACACGCTCCTCAAGGCCCTCAACACCGCCTTCCAGGCGCACCCGTTCTTCACCGTCCGTGCCGGCGAGCTGCAGCGCTGGGTCGAGTCGGGTGCCTACGCTCGCGCGCTGGCCGGCGACTACAAGCGCCGCGCCGACGTGAAGCCGGGCGAGAACCTCGGCGCCGACATGAAGGAGGCGTCGACCTACTACGCCGACCAGGCCAAGGCCGCCGCGTCGAAGGTGACCGACTCCCTCGGCCGCGCGCGCAGCGCGTTCACCGACGCCTTCAAGGGCGGAGCGCGATGAGGATCCTCGTCGTCGGCGGCGGAGGCCGGGAGCACGCACTCGCCTGGAAGCTCCGCCGCGACGACCCGTCGTGCGAGATCATCGCCGCCCCGGGCAATCCCGGGATCGCGGCACTCGGCCGGTGCGTGAACATCGCGGCGACCGACATCAACGGCCTCCTGACGCTCGCCCGCACCGAGCGGGTCGACTTCACCGTCGTCGGTCCCGAGGCACCGCTCGAACTCGGCATCGTGGACCGCTTCCGCAACGAGGGCCGCGCGATCTTCGGCCCCACGGCGCTCGCGGCGCGCATCGAGACGTCCAAGCGGTTCGCGAAGGAACTCATGATGCGGGCGCACGTGCCGACCGCCAGTGCGCGCACCTTCACCGACGCGGCGGCCGCCAAGGCGCAGGCGCGCCATCTTGGCGCGCCGGTCGTCATCAAGGCCTCCGGCATCGCCGCCGGCAAGGGCGTGATCGTGGCGATGACGCTCGCGGAGGCCGAGACCGCGATCGACGCGATGCTCGTCGAGAACGCCTTCGGCGCCGCAGGCGCGGAAGTCCTCGTCGAGGAGTTCATGGAGGGCGAGGAGCTCTCGCTCTTCGCCCTGACCGACGGGACGCACGTGCTCCCGTTCCTCGCCGCGCAGGACCACAAGCGCATCGGCGAAGGCGATACCGGTCCGAACACCGGCGGCATGGGCGCCTACGCCCCGGTCGCGGTCTCCACTGCCGCCGTCCAGCGTGAGGCCGTGCAGAAGGTGTTCCAGCCGACGCTCCGCGCCATGCGCGAGGCCGGCTGCCCATTCACCGGCCTGCTCTATGCGGGCCTCATGCTCACCAGGGACGGTCCGCGCGTCGTCGAGTTCAATTGCCGCTTCGGCGATCCGGAGACGCAGGCGCTCCTCCCGCTCATGGCCTCGAGCCTCCTCGAGCCGATGCGCGCCATCGCCGAGCGGCGTTCTCTCGAGTCCTTCGGGCCGATCACCTGGCACGCTGGCGCGTCGGTGACCACCGTCGTCGCGGCCGGGGGATACCCGGGCACCATCGCGACTGGCGATGCGATCACCCTGCCCGACGACACGAGTGACGTCACCGTCTTCCACGCCGGGACCAAGGGACTCGCCGATGGCCGCCTGGTCACGAGTGGCGGGCGGGTCGTCGCGGTCACCGCGCTCGCCCCGAGCATCGCCGAGGCGCAGCGTCGGAGCGCCGAGGTGGCAGCGCAGGTGCGCTTCGAAGGGGCGCAGTTCCGCCGCGACATCGGCTGGCGCGAACTCGCACGTGCCTGAACTCCCGGAGACGGAGACGATCGCGCGGGACCTCGACGGCGCCCTCCGCGGCGCCGTCGTGCGTTCAGTGACGGTCGTGCGCCGGGACGTGCTGCGCGGCCCCGCCCTCCCACCGCCGGGCGCCCGCATTCTCGGCGTGCACCGGCGCGCGAAGAGCGTGGTGCTCGACTTCGGTCCCGCCGGCCGGATGGTGGTCACGCCACGCTTCACCGGCGCGCTCCTGATCGACGGTACGCCCGACGAGGCCTACACCTGTGTGCGGGTCGCCCTCGCGGATGGCCGCACACTCCGCTACCACGACGTCCGCCGTCTCGGGACGGTCGCCCTCCTGGACGCGTCCGCCTTCGCCGCCTGGGATGCCAGCCTCGGACCCGAGCCGCTTGACCCGACCCTCTCCGTCGAGCGATTTTCGGGAATCATTCGGGGGTCGTCGCGCGCCGTGAAGAGCATCCTGATGGACCAGAAGCGACTGACCGGCGTGGGGAACATCTACGCCAATGAGGCCCTCTGGCGTGCCAGCATTCGGCCCAGCCGACGGGGGCGCGCGGTGACGCGTGCAGCATGCGCGAGCCTCTTTCACGAACTCCGCACGGTACTCGAGGAGTCGATCGCCCTCCGCGGGACGACCTTTCGCGACTACCGAGACGCGTTCGGCGGTCGCGGCGGATTCGCGGCTCGACTCCGGGCCTACGGCCGCGCTGGCGAGCCGTGCGCGCGATGCCACACGCCGCTCGTCGCCTCGCACGCCATCGAGGGTCGGCAGTCGGTGTGGTGCCCGGAGTGCCAGCGATGAGCCCGCGTCGACGACGGCGCCGCGGACCCCTCGCTCCGCCGAAGGACGTCGAGATGCGGATCGACAACATGCTCGCGCTGGTGAAGGACGGCGCGCGCGACGTCCCCGGCGTGTATCGCATGACCTCGGCGGACGGCGAGGTGATCTACGTCGGCAAGTCGAAGGCGCTGCGCACACGACTGCTCAGCTACTTCCGTGCGTCCTACCCCAAGGACAAGGGCGCGCGCATTCTCCGCGAGGCGGCGACCCTCGAGTGGGAGCCGCAGCCGAACGAGTTCGCGGCCCTGCTCCGCGAGCTCCGCCTCATCAAGCAACTGCGGCCGCGATACAACGTCATGATGAAGCGCGATGCGCGGTACCATGCGTTCGTGCGCGTCTCGCGCGGACCCGCGCCGCGCTTTCACGTGGTGCGCGGGGCCGGCACCGACGAGACAGGGACCTACTATGGCCCCTTCCGCGGCGCGCTGCAGCTGGAGGAGGCCCTTCGCGAACTCAACGATGTCCTCGGCCTCCGAGACTGTCGGCTCGACCAGCCGATGGTCTTCGCCGACCAGCCCGACCTCCTCCCCCTGCCCTCGCGCACGCCCGGCTGCATCCGCCACGAGATCGGGAAGTGCCTCGGCCCCTGCATCGGCGCGGTCCGCGAGGACGAGTACCTCGACCGTTTCCGGGCCGCCAGGGAGTTCCTCGAGGGCAAGCATGATGCGCCGCTCGCGCCGTTGCGCGCGCAGATGGAGGCCTCGAGCGACGCGCTCGACTTCGAGCGCGCGGCGACGATGCGCGACAAGATCCGCCGATTGGAGTCGCTCCAGGAGCAGTTCGGTCGCATCCGGTTCGCACTCGAATCATTGTCGTTCACCTACACGGTGACGGGCGAGCGACCGGAGGACGCGCGCGCCTACGTGGTGCGCCGCGGTCGCGTCCGGCACGAGGGGCCGGCGCCCCGCACGGCCGCTGAGCGGCGTGCCTTCGAAGGGTGCATCGCCGAGATCCTGGCGCCCGTCGAACGCGCGCCCGCGACCGTGCCGGGGCACGAAGTGGACGAGGTGCTGCTCGTCGCCGCCTGGTTCAAGAAGCATCCGAAGGAGTTGAAGCGGACCACGCCCTTCGACGCGGACACTGCGGCGAGGAGTGCGTGAGCACCCCCCGCTCGACGCGCGCGCCGTACCGCTATGCCGAGCGTCCTCCGACCACGGCGATCGCGCCGTGGGTGCTGTCGCTCTGGTCATTCCAGGCGGACGCGACGCCCCCCGCCGACGAACCGTACACCGTCTGGCCCGACGGCTGCGCGTCGATCGCGTTGGCGCGCGACGCGGAGGGAGCTCGTCAGCTCGGCATCGGTCCGCGACTGACCGCGATGCGGCCGCCGGTCACGGCCGGTCTGCGGCTCTGGGGAGTCCGCCTCTGGCCGGATGCGATCACGGCCGTGCTGGGTATCCCCGCACGGCCGTTCCGCGACCGGATCGACGTCGCATCACCCGCGATCTCGGCGCGACTGGGCGACCTCGACTCGACGATCCCCCGGACGGACGACGTCGATCGCGGGCTGCGCGTCCTCAACGAGTGGCTCGTCGAGCGCTTGACCGATTGCCCGACCCCCGATCCCCGGATCCGCGCGGCGGTCCGTGCGATCGTCGCCGCGCGAGGCGAGGTCTCGATGTCCGACGTCGCGCGTGCCGCCAATGTGGGACTGCGACACCTCCAGCGCCGGTTCCCGGACGCCACCGGACTCACGCTACGGGAGTACGCCCGGGTCAGGCGCCTGCGCGAGGCGCTCGCGCGCCGTCTCGCCGACGGGAGCGAAGGCTGGTCCCGTGTCGCCGCGGAGACGGGCTTCGTCGACCAGGCACACCTCACCCGCGAGTTCGTCGCGCTCACGGGTGCGACGCCCCGCCACGCGAGCCGCCGCCTGGACGCGACACAGCACGACACCGTGACGCCATAGCGCGCCCGCGGCGCGAGTCGCGCACGCATGCCCGCGATCCGGCGGATCGAGCACCCCGTACGAAGTCGCGCAGATACAAGCGCGTCGGTCCCGCGCCGCGCAGGTTACGCTCGACCCGACCGGAGACCTCGATGCGCCTCAACCTCACCCGTTCACTGCTCCTGCTCGCCCTCGCCTCGCCGCTGCGCGCGCAGGACCCCCGCGCGGCCGCGAACATCGCGAGGGCCAAGTCGGCCCTCGCCCCGCTCGCCCCACTCGTCGGCCAGTGGGAGGGCGACGCCAGCGCGATGATAGGGCCGGGCCGGACGCTCCGCGTGCGACAGTCGGAGGACATCACCTGGGGCGCGGCGGGGACCGTCATCCTGATCAAGGGGACCGGTCGCGGCGTCGAAGGACCCACGGCCGGACAGGTCGTCTTCGAGGCGGCGGGGATCATCTGGTTCGACGCCGAGGCGGGCCGGGTGCGCATGATGACGCACCGCGACGGTCAGGCGGTGGAGCCCACCGTCGAGATCCGGCCGGATTCGCTGATCTGGGGCTTTCCGGTCCCCGGCGGCCGCGTGCGTTACACGATCGCCTTCGGGAACGATGCATGGCATGAGGTCGGCGAGTTCCTGCGCGAGGGCGCGCCGCCCATCGCGACGGCGGAACTCAAGCTCCGCCGGCTCCCGCGCTGACGGTCATGGCTCGAGCGCGATCAGCACCGCATCGGCGCGTCCAGCGGCGATCGTCAGCACCGCCACGCTCGGGAGCAGGTCGAAGCGCCGCGGCCCGGCCGCGCCGGGGTTGATCACCAGCCGCTCCCCGACGCGCTCGATCAGCTGCCGGTGCGTGTGCCCGTAGACGCAGACGTCCGCGTCATACGCCGCGGCGACGGTCGCGGCCCCCGGACGACCGAGCTCATGCCCATGGCTCACGTGGATCCGCACGCCTCCGACCTCGAGGTCGAGGCGATCGACCAGACGTGCGTCCCACTCATCGCAGTTGCCGTAGACCGCACGGACCGGCGCGATCACCGCGAGTTCGTCGAGGATCGTGTCGCCGCAGACGTCGCCGGCGTGGAGGATGAGGGAGACGCCGGCGAGCGCCGTGTGCACATCGGGCCGGAGGAGCCCGTGCGTGTCGGAGATCAGTCCGATCCGGACCGGCGCCGTCATCAGTCCTCGGACTCGCCCCAGCGCGGCGCGAGCGTGTTCGGGACGCCGAGGTGGTCGAGCGCGCGCGCGACGATGAAATCGACCAGCTGGTCGATGCGCTCCGGCCGGTGATAGAACCCCGGCGCCGCCGGCATGACCGTCGCGCCGGCGAGCGTCACCGTCCGCATGTTCTCCAGATGGATGAGCGAGAGCGGGGTCTCGCGCGTGACCAGGAGCAGCGGCCGCCGCTCCTTGAGCGCGACATCCGCGGCGCGCTCCACGAGGGACCGCGAGGTGCCCGCCGCGATGCTCGCCACCGTCCCCATGGAGCAGGGGCAGATGACCATGCCGCCGGCGAGCGACGAGCCCGACGCCGGGGCCGCACCGCGATCCCCGTCATCGAAGACGGTGACAAGGCGGTCGAACCGCTCGGCGCCGACCGCGGTCCGGAGCTCGGCAAGATCCGCGATCGCCGACTCGGTGCGCAGCAACCGGAACCCGTGCGAGGAGACGATGAGCGAGACCCGCCGCCCAGCGACCAGCAGCTGCTCCAGCAGTCGGATGCCATACGGCGCACCGCTCGCGCCGGTGATCGCCATGACGATGGGCGCCGTGAGGTCGGTGGGACGCGTCATGCGAGCAGCCGGTCCGCGAGGACGCAGGCGAAGAAGGCCATCGAGATCACGCCGTTCATGGTGAAGAAGGCCGCATCGAGCTTGCTCAGGTCCTCCGCGCGAACGAGCGAGTGCTCGTACGCGAGGAGGACCGCCGCCACCGCCACGCCGACCCACGCGAGTGTGCCGGCGCCCACCGCCCACACCGTCACCGAGAGCGCGGTGATCGTCACCAGGTGCAGCGCACGCGACACGAGGATCGCGCGCGGGACGCCGAGCGCGGCCGGGATCGAATGCAGCCCCTGCGACCGGTCGAAGTCCACGTCCGGCAACGCGTACAGGATGTCGAACCCACCCGACCACGTCATCACCGCGACGGTGAGCGCGATCAGCAGCCACCAGGGATCGCTCCACGCACCGGTGACCGCGAGGTATCCCCCGACCGGCGCGATCGCGAGACCGAGGCCGAGCACGAGGTGCGCGTAGCGCGTGAAGCGCTTGGTGAACGAGTAGAAGCAGACCCACCCGAGCGCGACCGGGGAGAGCCAGAGGCACAGCGGATTCAGCATCCACGCCGAGACGAAGAACAGCGCCGCGGCGACCGCGACCGTCCCCCACGCCTCGCGCACCCCGATCGCCCCGCGCGGGATCTCGCGCTGCGCCGTGCGCGGGTTGCGCGCGTCGAAGTCGCGGTCGACGATCCGGTTCACCGCCATCGCCACCCAGCGCGCACAGGTGAAGGCGAGCACCACCCAGCCGACGCGTCCGAGCGTGATCGGCGCGATCCGCGAAGCGAGCGTGACGCCGACGAGCGCGAAGGGCAGCGCGAAGACCGTGTGCGGCAACTTCACGAAGCTGGCCCAACGGGCGAACCCGCCCTCGCCGGCGAAGGTCTGCCCCTCGCGCGGCGCGCGCGGCGCGGTGCGCGGTTCGGTCACGTCGGTCCCAGTCCGAGCGTCGGCCACATCGCATCCACCTTCGCCTTGGTCGCGGCGTCCATCTCGATCACCGTCGGCCAGTCGCGCGTGAAGCCCTCCTCGGGCCACTTCCGCGTCCCGTCGAGTCCCATCTTCGAACCGTACGAGAAGGCGCGACTCGAGTGGTCGAGCACGTCCATCGGCCCCATCGTGAAGCGCGTGTCGCGCTCGGGGTCGATGTTGTTGAGCGCGACCCACCACGCCTCCTGCGGGTTACGCACGTTCACCCACTCGTCGACGACGACGATCACCTTCGCCAGCGACATCAGCCCCTGGCCCCAGAGCGCGTTCATCACCTTGTACGCGTGCCCCGGGTACGCCTTGCGGATCGAGACCAGCACGAGGTTGTGGAAGACGCCTTCGGCCGGCATGTGGTAGTCCACGATCTCCGGCGTCGTGAGCTTGAGCAACGGGAGGAAGATCCGCTCGGTCGCGTGCCCGAGGTAGAAGTCCTCCATCGGCGGACGGCCGACGATCGTCGCGCAGTAGACCGGATCCTTGCGCATCGTCACCGCCGTGACATGCACGCGCGGGTAGCGGTCGGCCTCGGAGTAGTAGCCGGTGTGGTCGCCGAAAGGCCCCTCGACCACGAGCTCCTCCTGCGGGTCGATGTACCCCTCGATGACGAACTCGGCCTCGGCGGGAACCTCGAGGTCGCAGGTGATCGCCTTCACCAGCTTCACCGGCTTGCGGCGCAGGAAGCCCGCGAAGATGAACTCGTCGATGTTCGGTGGGAGGGGGGCGCTCGCCGAGTACATGCTTGCGGGGTCCGCCCCGACGACGATGCAGACCGGCATGCGCTCGCCCTTCTCCGCCATCTGCCGCCAGTGCTCGGCGCCCGTCTTGTGGCGCTGCCAATGCATCGCGACGTGCCGCTTGCCCATCTGCTGCACGCGGTACATCCCGACGTTCCGGATGCCGCGCTTCGGGTCCTTCGACACCACCGCCGTCATGGTGATGAACGGGCCACCGTCCTCCGGCCACGTCGTGAGGACCGGGATCCGGTCGAGGTCGATGTCGTTCCCCTGCCACACGACCTCCTGACAGGGCGCGGGCGCCGAGACCGTGCGCGGCGGGAACTTGGAGACCTCGAGCAACCGCGGGAGCAGTGACAGCTTCCCGAGGAAGCCCTGGGGCACCTTGAGGTCCAGGAGCTTCGTGATGCGATCACCATGCTCGTCGAGCCGCTCGACGCCGAGCGACATCGCCATGCGCGTCATCGACCCGAAGAGGTTGATCGCGACGGGGAACTTCGAGATCGACCCGTCGCGCAGGACCGGCCTCTCGAAGAGGAGTGCGGGGCCGCCGCCGGGCATCTTCATGACCCGGTCCGCGATCTCGCACATCTCGAGCTCGACCTTCACGGGCTCCTTGATGCGTCGGAGCTCGCCCGCCCCCTCGATGGCGGCGATGAACTCCTGCAGGGTGTCGAGTGAATCGGTCACTTGGTTCCCACGTGCACGGCCGCGATCCCGAAGGTCAAGGCTTCCCACCGCACGTCGCGGAAGCCGGCCGCCGTCATCGCCGCGGCGAGCACCTCGGTCTCGGGGAAGTTCGCCACGGAGCGCGGCAGGTAGGTGTAGGCGGTCTTGTGACCGCTGATGATCCGGCCGATCACCGGCAGGATGTTGTGGAAGTAGAACAGGTAGCCGGCGCGCACGAGCGGGACCCGTGGCGTCGAGAACTCGAGGATCACGAACCGCGCCCCCGGCCGCAGCGCCCGGTGCACCTCGCGAAGCCCCGCTCCCAGGTCCGCCACGTTGCGGATCCCGAACGCCACGATCGCCCCGTCGAAGGTGTCATCCCGGACCGGGAGCGCCAGTGCATCCGCGACCACCGGTGCCAGGATCTCCGCCGGCGCCTTCCCGACGCCCGCGCGCAGCATCGGCTCGGCGAAGTCGGCACCGACGATCCGGCCCGCGAACCCCGGCTTCCGGCTCAACTCCGCGCCGACGTCGAGCGTTCCCGCGCAGAGGTCGAGATACGTGCCCTCGGGCGCGCGATCCCACCCGAGCCGTTGGAGGGCGAGCGTGCGCCAGCGGCGATCGATGCCGAGCGAGAGCAGGCGGTTGAGAAGGTCGTAGCGCGGGGCGATCTCCGAGAAGATCCGCTGGACGTAGCTGCGCTTTCCGGCCGCCGAGGTGCCCTCGGCGGCCGCCTTGGCCTCGAGAGCCTCCGAATCGATCGTGTGCGGCATAAGACGTGAAAGTTGCCCGGCACCGCGACCCCGGGCAAGTTTCCCGACAGCGAATGGCGCCCCCCCTCGACCTGCCCAATCTCCCGGATGCCGACGTCGTCGCACTTGCCCAGAAGGGCAAGGAGGCGGCGTATCGCGAGCTCATCCGTCGGTACGAGCGGCCGGTCTACTCGCTCATCTTCCGCATGGTGCGTGACGCGACCGCGGCCGAGGACCTCGCGCAGGACGCCTTCATCAAGGTCCTGAACCACATCGACAAGTACCGGCCCGAGTTCAAGTTCTCGAGCTGGCTCTTCAAGATCGCGAACAACATCGCGATCGACCACCTCCGGCGGCGCCATCTCGACACGATCTCGATGGACGGCTCGCCGAACGCGACGAGCGCCTCCGACGTCGAAGCGACCTCGTTCGAGCTCGCCGACCAGGGCGAGAACGCGCTCGACGAGCTGACCGCGAAGGAACTCGGCAGCGCCATCGAGCGCGCCATCGCGTCGCTCCGCCCGGAGTACCGGAACTGCATCATGCTCCGCCACGTCGAGGGCCGCAGCTACGAGGAGATCGCGGCGACGCTCGACCTGCCACTCGGGACCGTGAAGACCTACATCCATCGCGCGCGGCACCAACTGCGGGACGCGCTCGAACACCTGCGGGAGTAGGCCGAGGCTGCGGAAGAGGGCACGCCGGACCCGTGTCCCCGAACACTGCCCGAACCGGCTCGGACCGCCTTCCTCCTTCCGCCTTCCGCCTTCCGCCTTCCGTCCGCTGCTCTGAAACCCCCGGGCCCCCACCCGCGTACGCCCCTCCGGAGACTCTCATGAACCACCGCCACCTCCTCCCCAACGAGATCGACCTCCTGGTCGACGGCGACGCCGGATTCGGCGTCGCCCCGCTACGGGCGCACCTCGCCGAGTGCGGCGATTGTCGCGCGCGCTACGACGAGCTGCGGATCGTCGCCGAGGCCGTCGACGCCCTGCCCCACTTCACGCCGAACCTGCGCTTCGCCGATGGCATCATGGCCCAGGTGCAGATCGTCGAGCCGTGGCACGTCGCCGCGACCGAATCGGCCCGCCGACTCATCCCGACGAGCACGCCGATGCGGGTACTCGTCGGCGCTGGGGCCGGACTCGCGGCCGTCACGATCTCGGGAAGCGCCGCATGGCTCGCGTTCCGCGGTGACCTCGCCGGCTGGGTGGTGGGACTCTTCCTCGATCGCACACGCCAGACGCTCGTGACGGGCGCGGGGGAGGTCGCGGCGGGTGCCCTGGGCGCCGACGCCACGACGACCCTCGCCTCGGGCGGACTGGCGACTCTCGCCATCACCTCCGCCGTCCTCGCCGTCGCGGCGACCGGCGCGGTGCTGGGCTTCCGCCGCCTCGCCGTCACCGCTCGCGCCAACCGGAGCTAGCCCGATGCGGCGCTCCCTGGTCGTCCTCGCCGCGGCGCTCCTCGCGCTCGCGGCCGCGCCCGGTTCCGCAGGCGCACAGCTCAGCACGGCTGCCGTACCCGCCGAGAGCGTGACCGTGGCGCTCGGCGCCCTGCATGTCTCCGAGGACAGCGTGCGGCTGAACGGCCGTTATGTCCGCGGCGACGTCACCATCGCTGCAGGCGATACCGTCCGCGGTCCCCTCGTCGTGATCGGCGGCACCGCGGAGATCCTCGGCGTCGTCGCCGGTGACGTCCACACGCTCTGGGGCGACGTCGTCGTCCGGCAAGGCGGCGCCGTGGCCGGTAGCGCGACCGCATACCGCGGGACGGTGACCATCGACGGCGGTCAGGTCCGCGGATCGATGGATTCCTGGCAGCGCGCCGCCGTCGCGGCGACGGCGACCGCGCCGATGTCGCGCGCGCGGATGCTCGCGGTGACGGGCGGGTGGGCGGCGGTGCTCGTCGTCGTCGGACTCCTCGTCCTCGTGCTGCTCGCGCCGAACCTCGAGCGCACCGCGCGCGTCCTTGAGGAGGATTTCGGGCGTGCCTTCTTCGTCGGCGTGCTCGGCCAGTTCGGCTTCCTGCCGCTCCTGCTCCTCGCCTGCGTCGCACTCGCCGTGACGGTGGTCGGGATCCTGCTCATCCCGTTCGTGCTGGTCGCCGCTCCCATCGCGCTCGCGGGCATCATCACGCTCGGCTGGCTCGCGCTCGCCCTGATGGCCGGCCGCGCCCTCACGAAGGCTCGTCACGAGGGCACGTCGCGGGCCGAGGCGCTCCGGGCGCTCGTCATCGGCGTCGGTATGCTCATGACACCGTGGCTCCTCGCGGCGGCGTTGCAGGGCACCGGCATGCCCGCACTGTTGGCGCGCATCGTCGCGGTCGCCATCGCGTGGGTCGCGGTCAGCGCCGGCTTGGGCGCCGCCCTGCTCTCGCGGGCCGGCGGCGGGCGGCGCGCCTCGGCCGAGCGACCGCAGCCACCGATGCAGGGGTGGCAGACCCCGACGCCGGTGGCCGGGGTGGCGGCCGCCCGGCGTCCGATCCCGGCGCGGCCCGGCGCTACCCCGCAGTAGTCCGCACGCCGAGCTGCTTCGCCACCGCCATCGCGACGGCGGTGAGCTTCTTCGCGGCGGACGACTCGGGGTCGGAGACGACGATGGGCGCGCCGCGATCCGCGCCCTCGAGCACCGGCGGGTAGAGCGGAATCTCGCCGAGCAGCGGCACTTGCAGCTCATCCGCCAGCCGCTTCCCGCCGCCAGTGCCGAAGATCGCCATCGGCTTGCCCGTCTCCGGCGACTCGAAGTAGCTCATGTTCTCGACCACGCCGAGCACCGGCACGCCCGTACGGCGGAACATCATCGCGCCGCGCAGCGCATCACCCACCGAGACCTCCTGCGGCGTGGTGACGATCACCGCGCCAGCGACGCTCGTCGCCTGCACGAGCGAGAGCTGGGCGTCGCCGGTGCCGGGCGGCATGTCGACGAGCAGCAGGTCGAGGTCGTTCCAGTCGACGTCCCGCAGGAACTGCGTGATGATCTTCATGACGATCGGGCCGCGCCAGATCGCGGGCTGGTCGCGCTCGATGAGGAAGCCGAGCGAGATCACCTTCACGCCGTGCGCGAGCAGCGGCATGATCTTGTCGTTCTGCACCGGCGGGGCTTCGTCCACGCCCATCATGCGCGGGATGTTCGGGCCGTAGATGTCGGCGTCCATCAGCCCCACGCGATAGCCGGCCTTCGCGAGCGCGATGGCGAGGTTGGTCGTCACGGTGGACTTGCCGACGCCGCCCTTACCCGACGAGACCGCGACGATGCGTCCGAGCCTCGGATAGGTGACCGGGGTCGGCGCGGCCGGCGTGCGCGGCGCCGCGGCCGGCTCGTTCATGACCGGCAGGGCGCGCGCCTTGGCACTCGGTGGGGCGGCCGCGGGCGCTGGGGCCGAGGAGGGCACGGGCGCTTCGGCAGCATCCTTCACGTCGACGCGGACATCGGTGACGCCCTCGACCTTCTCGAGCGCCTGACGGACTTGCCGCGCGAGCGTCGGGTCGTCCTGCGCCGCGAGGAGAAGGGTCACGCGCACCTTGCCGTCGCGCGTGGCCGCGATGTCGCGCACCTGCTGGGTCTGGTAGAGCGACGCGCCCGTGCGCGGATTGGCGATCGGGGCCAGCGCCTCGGCGAGGCGGGCCTGGAGTGTCTCGGTCATTCTGGGATGAGTCAGGGGATGGACATCAGCATCTGAACGATAGGTCGCGGTCGAACGCGCGCACAGCGCCCCGCGCGATCAATCCGCCAACGCGCCGGATTCAAGGAGTCGCCGACACTCGGAGAGCACGCGCGTCTCCACGTCGGCCAGGCTCCCGGCGATGAGCGCGCCGGACGCACGCGCATGGCCGCCGCCACCGAAGACCTTCGCGGCGGTGTTCACGTTCACGCCGGCCACGCTGCGCCACGAGACCTTCACCTTCCCATGTCCCAGGTCCCGGAACAGCAGGGCGAGTCGGACGCCGGCGATCGAGCGCGGGTACTCGGAGACGCCGTCGAGGTCCTCGCTGGAGACCCCGTGCCGCTCGAGCGCGCCGGCCTGGATCCGCACCCATGCCATGCCGTGCGCCATGTCGACCTGGAGGCTATCGAGGGCGTCCCGCAACAGATGCAGCCGACCGAGCGGCACGCTCCCATAGATGCGCGCGTACATCTGCTCCGGGTCGACGCCGGCCGTGAGCAGCACGGCGGCGACGGAGAGACAGCGCGGCGACGTGTTCCCGAACCGGAAGCCGCCCGTGTCCGTCACCAGCGCGGTGTAGAGTGACCGCGCGATGGGGGTCGTGATGGTCAGACCGCGCGCCTTCGCGAAGTCGAACACGAGCTCGGCCGTCGCACACGCGGCCGTGTCACTGAGCATCGTCCGTCCCGGGGGTTCCTCGCCGGGCAGGTGATGGTCGATGACGAGGGCGTCCTGGGGGAGCGCACGCACCGCGTCGGCGAGCACGCCGAGCCGCTTGAGGTCGCTGATGTCGAGGACGATGAGGCGATCGATCCCCTTGAGCGCGGCCGCCCCCTCGGCGCTCCGTTCCTCGACGTCATCCCCGAGCAGCCAGCGGAAGAGCTCCGGCCAGGGGGTCGGGTTCACGATGTAGGCGCGGATCCCCATCTGGCCGAGGAGACGCGCGAGCGCCGTCTGCGAACCGCAGCCATCCCCGTCGGCATTGATGTGCGTCGAGAGTGCGACCGTCATTCCCGGCCGGAGTTCGGCCGCGAGGCGCGTGATGGCCTCGAGGCGGGCGGCCGGGACGTTCAGGATGTCCTGCAATGCTAGACCGAGTAGTTGGGCGCTTCGCGCGTGATGGTCACGTCGTGCGGGTGCGACTCGCGCAGGCCGGCGGCGGTGATGCGGACGAACTCGGCCTCGGTCCGGAGCGCATCGAGGGTGGCGGTGCCGGAATAGCCCATGCCCGAACGCAGGCCGCCGACCATCTGGTAGAGCACGTCGGAGACGGGACCCTTGTAGGGGACGCGCCCTTCGATGCCCTCGGGCACGAACTTCTTCGAGGCCATCTCGCCGTCCTGGAAGTAGCGGTCGGCGCTGCCATCCTGCATCGCGGAGAGCGATCCCATGCCGCGGATCATCTTGAAGCGACGGCCCTCGGCGAGGATCGATTCGCCCGGGCTCTCCTCCGTCCCGGCGAGCATCGATCCCATCATCACGGTGGAGGCACCGGCGCCGATCGCCTTGACGATGTCGCCGGAGTACTTGATGCCGCCGTCGGCGATGATCGGCACGTCGCCGGCACCGATGACCGCATCCATGATGGCCGTGAGCTGCGGAACGCCGATGCCCGTGACGACGCGCGTGGTGCAGATGGAGCCCGGTCCGACGCCGACCTTGATGGCATCGACCCCGCGGTCGGCGAGGGCGCGCGCCGCGCTCGTCGTCGCCACGTTGCCCGCGACGAGTTGCACCTGCGGGAAGGTCTCGCGGACCTTCGCGGTGGCATCGAGCACGCCCTGCGAGTGCCCGTGCGCCGTGTCGACGATGAGGGCATCGACGCCCGCATCGATGAGCGCCTTCGCGCGGGCGAGGAAGTCACCGCTCGCGCCGATCGCGGCCGCGACGAGCAAGCGCCCCTCGTGGTCCTTGGCGGCGTTCGGGTAGGCGCGACGCTTGTGGATGTCCTTCACGGTGATGAGGCCGATGAGCTTGCCCGCATCGTCGACGACGGGAAGCTTCTCGATGCGGTGCTTGCCCATGATCTGTTCGGCGGCGTCGAGCGAGGTGCCGGCCGGCGCCGTGATGAGGCGGTCCTTCGTCATCGCCTCGGAGAGCGGGCGGTCGAGATGCCGCTCGAACTGGAGGTCGCGGTTGGTGATGATCCCGACCAGTGTGCCGCTCGCGTCCACCACGGGGACACCGCTGATGCGGAACCGCGCCATGAGCGCGACCGTCTCGCGCAGGGTCGCGGATGGCTGGAGCGTGATCGGGTTGCGGATCATGCCGCTCTCGGAGCGCTTCACGCGATCGACCTCGGCCGCCTGCCGATCGATCGACATGTTCTTGTGGAGCACGCCGATGCCGCCGGCGCGCGCCATCGCGATGGCCATCTCGGATTCGGTGACGGTGTCCATCGCCGCGGAGACCAACGGCACCTGAAGCGTGATCCCGCGCGTGAAGCGCGTCGTCGTGGTCACGTCCTTCGGATGGACCTGCGAGTGCCGCGGGACGAGCAGAACGTCGTCGAAGGTCAGCGCGGCGTCGGTGCGGATGCGATCAGTCGGGAGTCCCATCCTGCAATTTGCGCGGTGACCACTCCCTTTTCCAGCGGGTCAGGCGCTTCCGGCAGGCTTGGGGGGATCGGGCGGCTTCGGCGCCGGCGCCGCAGGCGCAGCCGGCGCGGCCGCGGACTTGGTGGCGCCCACGAGGTCGTCCGCGACGGACTTCCCGGCCGCCGCGACCCCACTGAGGACGTTCATCGCCTTGCCCATGAAGCCCATCGCCTCGGCGACGGTACTGGCGGACACGTTGCCTGCCCGGAGCGTGTCCTCGATCCCCTCGGCGAAACGCTGGAAGACGTTCGGACCGGGCGCCTGCCGCTGCGCGTACTTCGACTCCAGGAACTCGACGTAGTCGAGCACCATGTAGGCCTTGTCCTCCGGGAGCGCCTCGAGACGGCGAAGGATGCGCTCCTTGAGCAGATCGTTCACTGCGGGAATCCCCAGCGCGCGCGCTCACCGCGCGCATCGACGTGGACGAACGGGCCGTGCGCCCCTGTGGAACGATAGACCCCCAGTCCCCCGACGAGTTCCGGATACTTCTGCTCCACCTTCTCGACGAGCTTCGACAGGAAGATCGCATCGCGCATGTCGACCTTGCGATCCTTGTTGAGATCGTCCATGCGCCCGTCGCCGTTCACGTCGACATAGACGTCGGCCGCATCGCCGTACGTATGGCGGCTGTCGCGCGCCCTGCCGGCGGCGGTCCCGCGCGAGTTGTACTGTGGCGACCGGAAACCCGAGAGGACCCCGAGGCCCTGCGCCGGGATGCCGGCGAGCCGGAGTTCCGAGACGAGGAGTTCGAGCTTGTCGATCAGTCGCTCGTCGAGGAGGAGCATCTTCGGCCAGACGTCACGTTGGTCCTTCGTGAGGAACTGGCCCAGCGTGAAGTGCGTCGAGACATGCACGGCCTGATCGTCGGCGCCCACCTCGATGAAGCCGGCCGGCACGCGATACGCATCCGTCCGCGGGCGCCGCACCTCCGCGGGCCAGCGTCCGACGCGATACACCCCCACGCGTCCATCCTGCTTCTCGGCGAATGGGACGAGGGACACGAAGTGGAAGGTGTCGGCCGTGAGCGAATCGCGAACCGAGAGGATCCCCGGGATTGCGAGCGCGTCGGAGCCGAAGACCCGCGCGAGCCCGTCCAGCTCCTCGATCGGCGCGACGTCAGGCCGGATGATCCGGAACCGAAGCCGACCGCTGCGCCCGCGCAACGAGTCGGCCACCGACATCACTGGATCGTCAGCGGCAGGAGCGGTGGCGGCACCTGCGGCCGTCCCCAGAACCACGGTCGCCACGAGGGCGAACGCGCGAAGGGAGCGGGGGATTGCGGCGACTCGGTGCAAGGTCGAACCTCGGGTGCGTGTTCGAGGTCAAGGACGCAACATAACCGCGGCTGGTCCCAAGCCACAGTTCCAAAGTGATAGTGTCGGTCGAGGGAGTAAGATCCAGAGCGGAGACCGTTCGGTCAGTTTCGGCAAACCATACGGTCAGTACACGTACACTGGGGTGCCCACAGGAACGATCCGGAAGAGAGTCTCAATATCTTCGTTCCGGACTCGGATGCACCCATGACTGACCGAACGGCCGATACTCGTGGGATTGTCAGTTCCGTGGATGCCGTACCCGTCGCCCAGATAGAGGCGGTTCGCCCCGAGGACCCCGACGTAGCGTCGCTGGTTGGTGCCGAACGGCGGCACGATGAGTGAGTTCCCCACCCGGATCTCCTGGCCGTCCTTCACCTCGAACGGGACCTCGCGGCCATCGGGATAGCGCGTGACGACGTTCGCGCCGGAGATGGTCACGACCCCGCCACCCGGCGCGGGGACGGTCATGCCGCGTTCGAGACGCAGCAACTCGAGGTTCTTGCGTTGGGCGGCCTCGACGAAGTGCCAGTCGGGGGGGACCCAGGCCGGATCGATGTCCTTCCGCTGGACGACCAGGCGTCCGCGGGGGGTCTCGAACTTCCACTGCTCTCCGGTCGCGCCGGCCTTCTCGAGGAACTTGCCGCTCCCGGTGGCGACGCGGGTCTCGAACATCACTTCGTCACCGCGACGATACCAGAGGCGATTGTCGGCGATCGAGATGACGATGAACGGGGTGTTCGACGCCGAGTCGATGGCGGCGCGACCGCCGAGCTGTGTCGCGAGCGAGTCGGTGACGCCCCGGGCGATGGTCCTCGCATACAGCAGTGCACTCGAATCCGTGGCCAGTGCGAGCCGGGCCGCCTCTCGTTCCTCGCGGAGCCGCACCAGGTCGCGTGACTGGAGCACGACGCTCGTCGCGAGAGCGAGCGCAAGGACGCCGGTCACGGCGAGGGAGGGTATCTGCGGATCCATGCTAGAAGAAGTAGGCCGCGAACCCGGCCTTGAGATTGGGACGGATGGCGTCGAAATCGAGCCGGGAGACCCGGATGGTGCCGGCGGGCGCCGGGGTGGAATCGCGCGGCGACTCGGGCACGAGCCTGATACCGCCGGAGAGCGCGATCTCGCGGTCCGCGACCTGCTCGACGCGATGGATCCCGCGCGGGACATCCGCGTTGACGAGCGCGGAGCGCAGGACGATCTCGCCGCGCTCGAGGGTCAGTTGCCCGTCGCCGAGGGCGAGGGCGAGGTGCGCGTCGGCGGTGCGGGCGGTGCGGGCGCGCGCCTGTTCGAGCGCGAGGCGGATGCGATCGACCTCGGCGGCGAGACGGGCGTCGGCGGCCCCCTCGACGGCTGCAGCGCTGGCCTCGTTGAGGGACGCGATCTCGACGGCGAGGGCCCGGCGTTGCCCGAAGAGCACCGCGGTGCCGAGCGCACCGAGGATGGCGGCGGCGATCAGAATGGCGCGCGGCGTCACTGCTTGATGAACGAGAGGAGATCGAGGACCGGCGCGCCGGTGGGCTGCGATCGGCCGTTCCGCACGCGCGCAGTGATCATCACCTGGGCGAGCGGCGTCAGCCGTCGCGCCTCCTCGAGCAGGTGCGGAGGCACCGCGACGTAGAGGATCGCATTCTCCCCCGAGGGGCCCATCGCGAGCAGGTACGGCTCGTCCGGCTGGAGCGCGCGGCGCAGCGGATCGGCGGTCTGGAGCCCGACGACCTGCACGAGCCAGCGCACGGTGCGGCCGCGCAGGCCCTCGGGATCGAGACGCAGGTCGGCGGCGGTGAGGGAGGCGGCGTAGCTCGAATCCGCCGGGACGAGGGAGTTCTCGGGGACCCACGCCTCGATGCGCACGCGGACCCAGCCGCGATCGCGCACGACGGGCTCGACGACGGCGCCGCTGTCGAGCATGCCGATGGCGCGCGTGCCCGGTGCGAGACTCAGGGGGACGGTCGCCGTCGCGCGAAGGGCCCCGTCGCGATACTCGACCACCGGCGGGGCCGGCGGGGGGACGGCCGTCGTCTCCGCCGGACGCGGCGCGGGCACGGCGGGCGTTGGCGTGGTCGCGACCGCCGGTGCCGGGCGGGCCGCGGACTGCGCCGCGAGCGCGGAGGAGAGGACCCATCCATCGCGGCGGATCCGCGCCCAATCGCCCTTCCGCTCCACGATCCGGATCCCCGCGCCGGCCTGCAATACCCCGAGGATGCGCGCGTTGAGCGACGCGTCGGCGCGCAGACGCAGCGTGCCGCTGCCCCCGACGGTCGCGGGGAACGAATCCCGCTTGGCGCCCAGGCGCGAGGCGTCGATCCATCCTTCGAGCGTGACGGTGGTGAAGCCACCCCGCGCGGTTCCGGTCCGCCACACGGTCCCCGACTCGACGGTCGCGATGATGTTGCCGTCGGGCACCGCCCGCACCTCGGCGTCGCGCGTGGTGCGTCCCTGCTGTGCCGCGATCGGCACGGCGAGGGACGCGGCGCAGAGGGCCGCGACGGTGAGGGACGTGAAGGAACGAAGCAGGTGCATCGCTGGTAGGGGGGGAGGCATGGGGCTAGATTGCGCTCTCGCGCGTCTCTCTAGTCTCGCGCACGTCACTCGAAGGTATACCCCGCACGGAACAGGGCCAAGATGGCTTCGAAGGTGGACCGGCCGGTCGTCCTCGTCGTGCTCGACGGCTGGGGCTATCGCGAACAGACCGAGGGCAACGCCATCGCGATGGCGCGCACGCCCACGTGGGACCGCCTCTGGGCGCGTGCCCCCCGTACGCTCCTCGAGGCGAGCGGGCGGGCCGTCGGCCTTCCCGAAGGCCAGATGGGGAACTCCGAGGTGGGGCACATGAACCTCGGGGCTGGGCGCGTGGTGGTGCAGGACCTGGTCCGGATCGGTGATGCCATCCGCGACGGGTCGTTCTTCTCGAACGCGACGTTCCGCGCCGCCTGCGCCCACGCGCGCGCGAACGGCGGGACCCTGCATCTCGTGGGGCTCGTCGGGGATGGCGGCGTGCACGGGCACGACGACCACCTGGTGGCGCTGGTCGAGCTGGCGACGCGCGAACGCGTCCCCAAGGTCGCGTTGCACCTCTGCCTCGACGGCCGCGACACGTTGCCGACCTCGGCGCTCGGGTTCGTGCGCGCCCTCCGCTCTCGGATCGGCGAGCGCGCGACGATCGCGAGCATCGGCGGGCGCTACTTCGGGATGGACCGCGACCAGCGGTGGCCGCGGACGCAGAAGTGGTACGACGCCGCGGTCCGCGGCGTGGGCCCGTCCACCGACGACCCGATCGCGTTCATCGAGGGGAACTACGCGCGCGGCGTGACGGACGAGTTCCAGGAGCCGGCGGTCGTGGTGCGCGATGGGCGGCCGGTCGCGCCCATGCGGGACGGGGACGCGGTGATCTGCTGGAACTTCCGCTCCGACCGCATGCGCCAGATCGTGCGCAGCCTCGCGATCGCGGGCTTCGACGGCTTCGACGTGCGCGACCGACCGCGCCTCCACGTCGCGACGATGACGCAGTATGACCAGACATTCGGGCTCCCGATGGCCTTCGAGCCGTTCTCGATGGCGAAGATCATGGCCGAGGTGCTGCAGGACCACGGCATGAGCTCGCTGCGGACGGCGGAGACGGAGAAGTATCCCCACGTCACGTACTTCTTCAACGGCGGGAACGAGGTGCCGTACGCGGGCGAGGAACGGATCCTCGTGCCGAGCCAGAAGGTGGCGACCTACGACCTGATGCCGGAGATGAGTGCGCCGGGGATCACCGAGGCGCTCACGAAGGCGATCCTCGGCAAGACCCACGAGTTCACGCTCTGCAACTACGCCAATGGCGACATGGTCGGACACAGCGGCAACATCGCCGCGACGATCCAGGCCGTGGAGTGCGTGGACCAGCAGTTGGCGCGGATCGTGGAGGCGGCGGAGCGCGCGGGCGCGCGGCTGCTGATCACGGCGGACCATGGCAACTGCGAGATGATGATCGACCCGGCGACGGGGGGCCCGCACACGGCCCATACCACCAACCCCGTGCCGCTCCTGCTGGTCGAGGACGGCGCGTCGGGCCCGCTGCGCGCCGGTGGCGCGCTCTGCGACATCGGCCCCACCGTCCTCGCGATGCTCGGCGTCGAGCCACCGCGCGAGATGACGGGCCGCGACCTGCGACTCCCTGGAGCGACCGCGTGATCCGTCGTACCCTTCCGATCGCTCGCGCGATCGCCATCGTCGCGCTCGGCGCGACCTCCCTCGCCGCGCAGCAGGTGGGCTACACGCCCGAGACGAGCCCCTTCCAGGACCTGCGCGGGAAGCAGGCCCTGACGGTCACCACCGGCGTGATCGCGCCGGGCGGCGATCCGGCCGGCGTCGGCCCGCGCACCGGGACGCAGGTGAGCCTGCGATACGAGCTGCTGCTGACCGGGCCCCTCTGGTTGCAGACGCGCATGACCTATGCGCCGCGGCTGGATCGCACCTACAAGGATCCGCTCGTGACGGGTGCCCCGCGGATCCTCGGCACATCGACGCGACCGTTGACGGCCCTCGAAGCCGGATTCGGGATGAATCTCACCGGCAACAAGTCCTGGAACGGGCTCGTGCCGCAGGTGCACGGTGCGGTCGGCTGGGTGAGCGGCGGTACCGCGCAGGCGGATCCGGGCGGCTACCTCTTCGGCAACAAGTTCACCATCTCGTACGGCCTCGGGCTGCGGATCCCGACGGGGAATCGCTGGGAGGTGAGTGCCGATCTCACGCACCTGTTCTGGAAGTACACGTATCCGATCGACTATGGACCGGATGGAGCGGCGGTCACGCCGATCGTCTCCAGCGGCACGCTCTCCCCGTGGAAGGGGAACCTCCTCCTGAACATCGGCATGAGCCGGTTCTTCTTCCGGTGACGCCGCCGCGGGTCGCCACGCTCACGCGGCGCGTGACCTTCTCGGCGGCGCACCGGTACAGGCGCCCCGAGTGGGACGACGCCCGGAACGCGGCGGTGTTCGGCGCGTGCGCGCACCCGAACTGGCACGGGCACACCTACACCTGCGACGTGACCGTCGGCGGTCCGATCGATCCCGTGACCGGCTTCTGTGCCGACCTCGCCGCGCTCGACCGCGCGCTCCGCGAGCGCGTGCACGCGGTGCTCGACCACCGGAACCTCGTGCTCGACGTGCCGGCCTTCGCGGAGGGGAAGCTCATCCCCACCTCCGAGAACGTCGCCTGGTGGATCGCGGAACAGGTGCAGGACGCACTTGGCCCGACCACGCGTGTGGTGCGGGTGCGGCTCGCCGAGGAGGCAGGACTCTGGGCCGAGGTGGACCCCGCATGACGGTGCCGCCCGACGGCGCGCCGAGCCTCGATGCGGTCGACGAGGTGCCCGTCTGGCTCGAGGTGAACGGCCAGCCGGCCGTGACGTGGATGTGCACGCCCGACCAGTTGCCCGAGCTCGTGGTCGGCTGGTGCTTCGGCGAAGGGTACATCGATTCCAAGGCGGACCTGCTCTCGATGCGCCCCTGCGCGAAGGAGCCCGGGTTCTGGGTCACGGTGCCAGCGGCGCGGTACGAGACGGTCGAAGGGCAGGAGCGGCGGCGCGTGCTGGCCTCGGGCTGCGGCGCGGTGACGACCATCCTCGGTTCGCTCTCGAACGTTCCGCGTCGCACGACGCGGCCGCCGGTGCCCGACCTGGCGCGCACGCGCCTCCTCTTCAAGGAGCTGTTCGCGCGCGGCGAGCGCTACGCGACCACGGGCGGCATCCACGCCGCCGCGCTCACCGACGGCGAAGCGCTGCTCGCGCACGCCGAGGACATCGGGCGGCACAACGCGGTCGACAAGGTGCTCGGCCAGCGGCTGCTCTCGGGCGAACGGCCGGACGACCTGATCCTCCTCGTGACGGGCCGCATCTCCGGCGAGCTCGCGTTCAAAGCGGCGCGCGCGCGCATCGCGGTGGTGGCGACGCCGAGCGTGCCCAGCACCATCGCCGTGGAGATCGCGCAGGCCGCGGGGATGGTGCTGGTGGGGCGCGCGGTCTCGGGGCAGCCGCAGGTCTGGACGGCATGAGGGTGTGCGCATGAGCGCGCCGCGCATGAACGCGCCGCGACGCCGGTGCGTGGGCGTGATCCTCGCTGGTGGCGGGGCGACCCGCTACGGCGGGCGCCCGAAGGGTCTCGAGCGGGTGGGCGGGAGTCGGATCATCGACCGGGTGGCCGCCGCCCTGCGTCCGGTGACCGACGACCTCCTGCTCATCGCGAACGACGCCGACGCGGGATCGTGGCTGCCGGGCGTACGTGTGCGGTCTGACGTGCGACCCGGCGAAGGCGCGCTCGGCGGCCTGCACGCCGCGCTCGCGCACGCCGGGGACGACATCCTGCTCGTCGCGTGGGACATGCCGTTCGTGCCCTCGGTGCTGCTGGAAGCGCTCCGGCATCGCGGGGAGCGCGGGGACGCGGACCTCGTGGTCCCCGCGAGCGACGGCTCGCGCCGCGGCGTGGAGCCGCTCTGCGCCTGGTATGCCGCGGCCTGCCTGCCGCCGGTGACCGCCGCACTGGAGGCCGGTGACCGACGCGTGATCGCGTTCCACGACGCGGTGCGGGCGGTCCGGATGCCGCTGGAGGACGTGCAGCGCTACGGTGACCCGGCGATGCTCTTCGCGAACGTGAATACTCCTGAGGACCTGGCGCGGTGGTCCCCGAGCGCGCCACCGCCGCTACTGGCGATCGTCGGCAAGAAGCATGCGGGAAAGACCACTCTCACGGTCCGGCTCTCCGCGGAGTTGTCGCGTCGAGGGCATCGGATCATGACGCTCAAGCACGGATCGCACACGTTCAACCTCGATCCGGCCGGGACCGACACCTACCGGCACTATCATGAGGGGAACGCCGAGCGCGTCGCGATGGCGTCGCCCGACAAGTTCGCGCTCGTGATGCGATGGGATCGCGAGCTGGCGCCGGAGACGCTCGCCGCGCGCTACCTTGGCGAGGCGGACCTCGTGCTCTGCGAGGGCTTCAAGACGAGTGCGCTGCCCAAGGTGGAGATCCATCGCGCGTCGGAGCACACGACGTCGCTCCTCGCCGACGGGCCGCCGAACGCGGGCAGTTGGCGTGCGCTGGTGTCGGACGTGATGATGCCCGGGTTCGACGGTGCGCGGTTCGCCCTCGACACCGATGATTGGCTCGACGCGCTCGCCGACTGGGTCGAGCGCGAGTATCTCTCCCCTGCCCTTCGATGACCGCCATCCCCGCACCGATCCGCCGAACGTTCAACCGCCGGTGGCGAACCGGCATCGTCGCCGGGACCCTCTGGGTCATCACCGCCTGCGCCACGGCGGCCGGAGGGTCGGGGACCGCGACCGCGGCGGGAGCCATCACGCCCGGCCTGCGTCGCGTCCCCGCCCCCTCGGAGTCCTTGCGCGCCGAACCGAACGGGTCGCGTACCTCGGCGACGGCGCGCCGCGCCCTCGCGCAGCTGGCCGATTCGCTCCTCGGCGATCCGATGTTCCGGTCCGCGCACTGGGGCGTGCTCGTCGTCGACGCGGCCTCCGGCGACACGCTGTACTCGCGGAACGCGGGCAAACTCTTCATGCCGGCCTCGAACCAGAAGCTCATCACCGGCGCGACCGCGCTCGCGCTCCTCGGTGGCGACTTCCGCTTCGAGACGCGCGTGCTCGGCGCCTCGACGCCGATCCACGGCATCCTCACGGGCGACCTCGCCGTGATCGGCTCGGGCGATCCCAGCGTGAGCGATTCGCTCGCCGGCGGCGACGCGATGGCGCCGATGCGCGCGCTCGCCGACTCGCTCGCGGCGCGCGGCATCACCGAGGTCACGGGCCGTCTCATCCGAGGTGGCGACGCCTTCCCCGACTCGACACTCGGGTACGGCTGGGCCTGGGACGACCTCGACTACGACTACTCGGCGCCGGTGGACGAGCTGTTCTTCAACGAAGGGTTCGCGCGCGTCACGATCGTGGCCGGGCGGACACCCGGGAGCGCGGTCACCGTGCGCACGTCGCCCGCGGGCACGGTGCCGCGGATCGGCCGAGTGGAGGTCTCCACCGCAGAGGGCTGCTGCATGCAGCGCTCGCGTGTGGAGTGGTACGGGGTCGTGCGTGATGGGCGCCCGCAGCTCGACCTGCGTGGCGAGATGCGGCCGGGCGACAGCGTGACGGTGGCCGTCGCGCTGCGCCACTCGTCCGCGGCATGGCTCGACGCGTTCGGCGAGGCACTCGCGGCGCGCGGCATCACGGTCCGCGGCGGAGTGGAAGCGAACGCGATCGCGGACACGGCCGGCCTCATGCCGCTCGCGACGCGCACCTCGCCGCCCCTGCGCGAGATCCTCCCGCGATTCGAGAAGCCGTCGCAGAACCAGTTGGGCGAGATCCTCTTCAAGACGCTTGGCCGTGCGCGCACCGGCGTGGGCACCGCCGACAGCGCCCGTCGAGTCGTCGAGCGGCAGCTCGTCGCCTGGGGCGCCGACAGCGCCGGATTCGCCGTGCGCGACGGCAGCGGACTCTCGCGCCACGACTACCTCTCCCCGGAGACGATCGTGCGCGTGCTCGACGCGATGCGGCGGCACGCCGAGTTCCGGACCTTCTATGATGCACTGCCGGTCGCCGGTGTGGACGGCACGATTCGCAACCGGATGCGCGGCACGCCGGCCCAAGGCAACGTGCACGCCAAGACGGGGACGCTCGACAAGGCGCGCGCCCTCTCCGGCTATGTGACGACCGCCGACGGCCGCCTGCTGCTCTTCTCGATGCTCGCGAACAACCATGTGGTCCCGAACCGGGAAGTCGAGCGCGTGCAGGACACCCTCGCCGCGTTCCTGGCGGGCGCGACGCTCGGGGCGCCCTGATGCTCTCGGTCGCCGAGGCGGTCGCCCGGATCGTCGCGGGGGTGCGACCGCTCGAGGAGGAGTCGGTGCCGCTGCGCGACGCGCTCGGGCGCGTGCTGGCGCACGACGTGATCTCGCCGATCACGCTCCCGCACTGGACCAACTCGGCGATGGACGGCTACGCCGTTCGCGGGGCGGACGTCCTCGGGGCGAGCGACGCGGCCCCGGTCGAGTTGCCGGTGCTCGAGACGATCGCCGCGGGCGCATTCGCGACCGTCCCGCTCGGGCCCGGCCAAGCAACGCGGATCATGACCGGCGCGCCGCTCCCGGAGGGCGCCGACACCGTGATCCGAGTCGAGGACACCGACGCGGGCCTCGCGCGCGTCCGCATCCTCAAGGACCGTGACGCGCACAAGAACATCCGGCTCCGCGGCGAGGACCTGCACGAGGGGACGGTGGCGCTCCCGCGCGGCATCCCCGTCGGCGCGGCCCAGGTGGGCATCCTCGCTTCCGTCGGACAAGCGTCGGCCCGCGTGCATCGCCGGCCACGGGTGGCCATCCTCGGCTCGGGCGATGAACTCGTCGACCTCGATCGTTTCGACGAGGTGCGCGCCGGCCGGAAGATCGTCAGTTCGAACTCGTACACGCTCGACGCGCTCGTGCGCAGCGCCGGCGGCGAACCGATCGGTCTCGGCCACTCGGCGGACACGTTCGACGCGATGCGCGCATTGCTCGAGCGCGCGATCGAGCTGCGGCCGGACCTGATCGTGACGTCGGCGGGCGTGAGCGTGGGCGAGTTCGACCACACGCGCACCGCCCTCGAGTCGCTCGGCACGGTGATGGATTTCTGGAAGGTGCGCATGCGGCCCGGTGCGCCGCTCGGGTTCGGCGCCGTGCGCGGCATCCCGTGGATCGGCCTCCCGGGGAATCCCGTCTCGGCGATGGTCACGTTCGAGCTGTTCGTCCGTCCCGCGATGCGCCGGATGCTCGGGCACACGCGGCTGCACCGTCGCCCCATCGCCGTCCGGCTGGACGAGCCGGTGAGCATCGGCGCGAAGCTCACGCACTTCCTGCGCGCCATCGTCACGCCGCGCGTCGACGGCGTGCTGACGGCACGCCTCACGGGGCCGCAAGGCTCGGGGATCCTCACCTCGATGTCGCTCGCGAACGCACTGCTGGTGGTCCCGGAGGACCGATCGACCGTTCCCGCCGGGGAGACGCTCTCCGCCCTGCTCCTCACCGAGGATGCCGGGACGGCCGAGGGGTTCGCGCTGTGAGCGCGCCTCTCGCCTCCGCTGGGCGACATTGATGCGCCCGGAACTCGCCACGCTTGACCGGCGCTTCATGCTGGTGCCGCAGGAGGTCGCGCTCCCGATGGGGATGGTGACCCTCGAGAAGCCAAGGAGCGCCGACGACCTCATCAGCGAGGCCGACTTCGCCGAGGACGACCGACTGCCCTACTGGGCCGACCTCTGGCCGGCCGCGATCGTGCTCTCGACCTGGCTCGAGACGCATCCGACCGCGCCGCACGCCGACGGATCGCGCCCGCGCGCGATCGAGCTCGGCTGCGGGCTCGGGCTCGTGACGACCGCGGCGACGCGCGCGGGCTACGACGTCCTCGCGACGGACTACTACGTCGATGCGACACTGCTCACGGCCCGCAATGCGCTGACGGTCACCGGCCGGGAGCCGGCGGTCCGCATGGTCGACTGGCGGTCGTTCCCCGACGACCTCGGGACATTCGACCTGGTCCTCGCGGCGGATGTGCTCTACGAGCGGCCGTACGCCCCGTTGGTGGCCGAGGCGATCCGCCGGACCCTCGCACCCGGCGGGCGCGCGCTCGTCTCCGATCAGGGTCGCGTGGCGCTGGGGGACTTCCTGGTGGAGGCCAAGGCGCGACATCTGGTGCCGCGGATCGTCCATCATGAGACCCGGCCGACCGTTCCCGCCGCCCCGGAGGGCTCCGCCGTGCACTCGATCACCGTGTACGAACTGCGCCATGCCTAGCTCCGCCTTCTCCCCGCTGCAGATCATCGCGTTGCTGGTGATCGTCGGGATCGCCGCCTGGCTGATCCACCGTGCCGGCGCCGACCTGCGGGAGCAGCTCAAGGACCGGAAGCAGGCGGGGCCGAGGTTGTCGCCGGAGGAAGTGGCCGCGATCACCTCACGCGGGCTGGCGACGGCGGAGCAGCTGTTCGCGATGTCGCCGAAGGAACAGCAGATGCTCGCGGCGGCGGCGCTCGCGATGCAGGCGGGTCAGAACCAGCGGCGCACGCGCGAGCAGTAGTCCTCGTACACCGCGCCGAACTTGCGCCGCAGGTAGGCCTCCTCGCGCGGCACGACGAGCGCCGCAGTCATCAGCACCGGCACGACGACGAGCAGCACGACGGCGAGCTTGTCGGTCCACACGCCGAGCCCGACCTGGATGATCGCGAAGCCGATGTAGACCGGATTGCGCGACCGGGCGAACGGCCCCTCGTCGACGATCGCCTTGGTGGCCTTCCACGGCTCGAGCGGCGTGCGTTGTCGGTCGAAGACGACCTTGGCCCAGACGAGCAGCGCCGCGCCGATGGCGACCAGCGTGACGCCGACCGGATACCATCCGGCGGGTCGCGCGTGCGTCGGCCACGCGCGATGCAGCATGATGCCGGCGAGCATCGCCGCGAGGTACGCCAGCGGGGGCTTGTACGGCAGGTCGGGATGATCCGGCGACCCGTCCGGGAGCAGGCGCGGCGGCTTCGCCATCGAGTCGGTCAGCGCAGCTGCTGCGCGACGACCTCGGCGATGTCGTACACCGGGACCTCGCTGCCCTGCGCCTTCACGCCGTCGGCCATCATCGTCATGCAGAAGGGGCACGCGACCGCGATCGAGTCGGCCTTGGTCGCGAGTGCCTCCTCGGCGCGCTCGACGTTGATGCGCTTCCCGACCTTCTCCTCCATCCACATGCGACCGCCGCCGGCGCCGCAGCAGAGCCCCTTGTCCTGGTTGCGCGGCATCTCGACGAGGTTCATGACGGGCAGCGCGCGCTTGAGCGTCTCGCGCGGGGCGTCATACACCTGGTTGTAGCGGCCGAGATAGCAGGAGTCGTGATAGGTGAAGGTGCTCACCGGTCCGTGGAGGTCCTGGCGGAGCGGCACGCGGTCCTCGGCCATCAGCTGCTCGATGTAGGTCGAGTGGTGGATGACCTCGTAGTGGCCACCGAACTGCGGATACTCGTTGCCAAGCTGATGGAAGCAATGCGGGCAGGCCGTGACGACGGTCCGGACGCCGTAGCGCTCGAGCGTCTCGACGTTGTCCTTGGCGAGCATCTGGTAGAGGTACTCGTTCCCCATGCGGCGCGCGGGATCGCCATTGCACTTCTCCTCCTGTCCGAGGATGGCGAAGTGGACGCCGGCGGCCTGGAGGATGCGCGCGAAGGCCACGGTGGTCTTCTTCGCGCGGTCGTCGAAGGACCCCATGCACCCCACCCAGTAGAGCACCTCGGGCTTCTCGCCGCGCTCGACCATCTCGGCCATGGTCGGGATATCCATCCCGTCGGCCCACTTGCCGCGGTCGCCCGGGTCGAACGCCCACGGCGAACCGCTCGCTTCCATGGACTCGAAGGCCGGCATCATCTCCTCGGGGAAGCGCGACTCGGCGAGGACGAGGTTGCGGCGCAGCTCGTTGATGACGGAGAGCTGGTCGATCGAGACGGGGCACTCGTACACGCACGCGCGGCAGGAGGTGCAGGCCCAGAGCTCCTCGTCGGTGATGTAGGAGCCGAGCAGGTGCTTCTCGGCGATCCCGGCAGGGGCGTCGGGCGAGAGCGTCGCCTCGCCGTCCGCTCCGGTGATCATCCACGGCGCCTTCTCCTCGAGGCGCTCGCGGACGTTGATCATGATCTTGCGCGGGCTCAGCATCTTGCCCGTGGTGTTGGCGGGACAGACGCTCGTGCAGCGGCCGCACTCGGTGCAGGCGAAGCCGTCGAGCAGTGACTTCCAGCTGAGATGCTCGATGTCGCTCGCGCCGAACTGCTCGGCCTCGGCCCCCTCGAAGTCCATGGCGCGCATCGCGCCGACCGCTCCCGGACCGCTGGTGTTGGAGAGGTAGGTGTTGGGGAGCGATGCGACGACGTGCAGGTGCTTGGAGAACGGCAGGTAGTTGAGGAATCCGAGCACGAGCGCCGCGTGGGCCCACCAGAAGAACTCGTGCAACAGCAGCGGGGCGGGCATGTCCGGCCCGAGGCCGACCATCACGAGCGCGCGTGCGAGCGGATAGCTCACCGGGTACGCGGAGGCGAGCTCGTCCGGGGAGGCGACGAAGTGGAAGGCCTCGCTGAGGAACATCGTCAGCATGAGCGCCGCGATCCACGAGAGGATCAGGAGCGGATCGTTCGGGTGGGTCTCGGCGCCCTCGAGGCGCTTCACCTGCTTGGTGAGCCGGCGCCAGAGCGCGAAGGCGATCATCGCGAGGACGATCGCGGCGAAGCCCTCCTGGCTCAGGACGTAGAGCCGGAAGACCGGTTCGGGCAGGAAGCGGTCGTACCCGAAGCCGGGGAAGACGCCGCCGATGAGCATCTCGGTCGTGCTGGCCCCGAGGATCATGAACCCCCAGAAGATGAGGGCGTGCATGGGGCCGGCGACGGAGTCGCGGAAGATCTTCTCCTGGAAGATGCCGATGCGGAGGAAGTTCCCCACGCGACGCGGCACGTCGTTCCAGCGGGTGTCGTCGAGTCGGCCGAGGCGGAGGTAGCCGATGAGGCGCTGGACGTTGAAACTGAAGAGTCCGAGCGCGGCGACGAGGACAGCGAGGAAGAGCCCGTTGACGTCGGTCATGGGCGGAAGTTAGCCCGGAGGGCCAGCCGGCACCACGGCGGAGTCCCGCCGTGGTGTCCGGACCTCATGCCTGCTGCAGCAACCGGAGGATCGCGTCGACCGAGGCCTTCGCGTCGCCGTAGAGCATTCGCGTCTTCGGCTTGAAGAAGAGCGGATTCTCCACGCCCGCATAGCCCGCGCCGCGTCCGCGCTTGAAGACGATGCAGCTCTCCGCCTCCCACGCGGGGAGGACCGGCATCCCGGCGATGGGGCTGGTGGGATCGTCGAGCGCGCTGGGGTTCACGATGTCGTTCGCCCCGATCACGAGCACCACGTCGGTGCCCGCGAAGTCGTCGCTGATCTCGTCCATCTCGAGGACGATGTCATACGGCAGGTTGGCCTCGGCGAGGAGCACGTTCATGTGGCCCGGGAGGCGCCCGGCGACCGGGTGGATCGCGAAGCGCACCTGCACCTTCCGCTTGCGCAGGATCTCGACGATCTCCTTGACCGGGTGCTGGGCCTGGGCGACCGCCATCCCGTAGCCCGGCACGATGATCACCGAACTCGCCTCGCGGAGCGACTCGACGACGTCCTCGGCGGTGGTCGCGACCATCTCACCGACGATCGCCGCGCCCCCGGCCGGCGCCGCCCCTTCCTCTGCGCCGAACCCGCCGAGGATCACCGAGATGAAGGAGCGGTTCATCGCCTTGCACATGATGTAGCTCAGGATCGCGCCGGACGACCCGACGAGCGCGCCCGTGATGATCAGCAGGTCGTTGGAGAGCATGAAGCCCGCCGCCGACGCGGCCCAGCCCGAATAGCTGTTGAGCATCGACACCACCACCGGCATGTCGGCGCCGCCGATGGCCATCACGAGCAGGATGCCGATCACGCCGGCGATCGCCGTGACGGCGAGCAGCGCCGTCAGTGCCTGCTCGCCGCCACCAACGAAGACGACGCCGAGCCAGACGCTGACGAGCACGAGCGCCAGGTTGATCAGGTGACGCCCCGGGAGGAGCAGCGGCTTGCTGTGGATGACGCCCTGCAGCTTGCCCCACGCGATGATCGACCCGGTGAACGTCAGCGCCCCGATGAAGACGCCGACGAAGGTCTCGATCTCGTGGATCGTGAGCTCGGCGCCAACGAGCGCGACGCCGGAATGCAGGTGGTTGCTGATGCCCACCAGCACGGCCGCCGCGCCCACGAAGCTGTGCAGGATGGCGACGAGCTGCGGCATGGACGTCATCGAGACGCGCGCCGCGAGCACGGCGCCGATGATCCCGGCGACGAGGACCGTCCCGAGGATCGCCGGCGCGGAGGCGAGCCCCACCTGCACGGCGACCGCGAGCACGGCGATGATCATGCCGAGCGCGCCGAAGAGGTTGCCGCGTCGCGCCGACTCGGGATGCGAGAGCCCCTTGAGGCTCATGATGAAGAGGACACCGGCGCCGAGATACGCCGTGCCGAGCAGGGAGGAGGTCACCGGTGGAACATCCTCAGCATGCGCTGCGTGACGAGGAACCCGCCGGAGATGTTGATCGTCGCGAGCAGGATGGCGAGGAGGCCGAGGACGCTGGCGGCGACGCCGGAGCCGACCTGGAACATCCCGCCGATGACGATGATGCCGCTGATCGCGTTGGTGACGCTCATGAGCGGCGTGTGGAGCGCCGGCGTCACGCTCCAGATCACCTGGTAGCCGATGAAGCAGGCGAGCACGAACACGGTGAAGTGCGCCAGGAAGCCCGGCGGCGCGGTGAGCCCGATGCCCAGCATGGCGAGGCCGACCAGCGCGAGCGAGATCCGCGACGCGCCGGACATTGTCTCGCGTGCCGGCGGTCCATGCTCCTCGCTGAAGATGTTGGCCTTGGCCGCGTGCGGCGTCGCCGCCGCGGCGGGAGCGGGCATCGCCGGCGCGGGGGCCGGCCAGACGAGCGTCCCGTCGCGCAGCACCGTCATCGGCCGGACGATGTCGTTCGTCTCGCTGAGGGCGTACTTCTCCGCGCCGCCCATCTCCTCGAGCAGGTTCACGATGTTGATCGCGTAGAGCGTCGAGGCCTGCTGCGCCATCCGCGACGGGAGGTCGGTGAAGCCGATCACGGTCACGCCACGCGCGACGACGGCCTCGCCCGGCTTCGTGAGTTCGCAGTTGCCGCCCTGCTCCGCCGCCAGGTCCACGACGACCGATCCGCGCTTCATCGACGCCACCATCTCGGCGGTGATCAGCGTCGGGGCGCGCTTCCCGGGGATCAGCGCGGTCGTGATGATGACGTCGACCTCCTTCGCCTGCGCCGCGAACAGCGCCATCTCCGCCGCGATGAAGGCCGGGCTCATCTCCTTCGCGTAGCCGCCCGTGCCGCTGCCATCCTCGTCGATCTCGACCTGCAGGAACTCGGCGCCCATCGACGCGACCTGTTCCCGCGCCGCGGGACGGGTGTCGAAGGCCCGGACGACGGCGCCGAGCGCGCGCGCGGCCCCGATCGCGGCGAGTCCCGCGACGCCGGCACCGATGATGAGGACCTTGCAGGGGTGGATCTTGCCCGCGGCGGTCGACTGGCCGCGGAGCGGCCGCTGCATCGCATTGGCCGCCTCGACGACCGCGCGGTAGCCGGAGAGATTCCCCGTGGAGGAGAGCGCGTCGACCTTCTGCGCGCGCGTGGTCCGCGGCACCTGGTCCATCGCCAGTGCGTGCACCTTCCGGGCGCCGATCGCGGACACGAGGTCCGCGTTGAACGCGGGGTGGAGATAGCTGATGAGGGTGGAGCCCGCAGCGAGGCGCGGGATCTCCGAGTCGCCCGGGGCGCGGACCTTGGTGACCACCTCGGCCGCCCAGACCGCGGCCGCGTCGCCGACGGTCGCGCCAGCGGCGACGTACGCCGCGTCATCGAACCCGGCCAGCAGGCCGGCGTCATGCTCGATCGTGATCTCGAACCCGAGCTTGCGCAGCTTCTTCACCGAATCCGGCGTGGCCGCCACGCGGCGCTCACCGGGCCAGCTCTCCTTCGGTACTCCGACTCTCATGTTCGACCGTGACCGCATCAGCGAGGGGGGATCCCCGCCGCGGAGGCGGCGGAGCGCACTGCAGCGACTCGAGCTACTGCGCCTTCGCCTTCTTCACTTCCGCCGTGAGCACCGGCAGGATCTCGAGCACGTCCCCGACGATCCCGTAGTCCGCCAGCTTGAATATCGGCGCTTCCTTGTCCTTGTTGATCGCGACGATGGTCTTGCTGGTCCGCATGCCGGCGAGGTGCTGGATCGCGCCCGAGATGCCGCAGGCGATGTAGAGGTCGGGCGAGACGAGTCGGCCGGTCTGGCCGATCTGGTCCGAGTGCGGACGCCAGCCGTCGTCGGTGACGGCGCGGGTCGCCCCGACGGCCGCATTGCCGAACGCGGCGGCCAGTTCCTCGACGAGCTTGAAGTTCGCGGCCTCCTTGAGGCCGCGGCCGCCCGAGACGATCACCGGCGCTTCGCCGAGGTCGAGCTTGGCGGTGTTGCCGGCGGCGGTCTCGGTGACCTTCACGCGGCTCGCCGACGGGTCGGCGGCCGGTGCGACGGCCTCGACGGTCCCGGCCTTCGCGTGCTCCTTCGGGAGGAAGGCGCCGGGGCGGACACTGACCACCGCGGGAGTCGCGGTGAGCGTGAGCGTCTGCAGGATCTTGCCCGTGTAGCCCGGATGCGTGACCGTGATCGACGCCGCGGCGACCGTCATCGCCACCGCATCGGATGCGACCGGGACCTGGCACTTGGCGGCGACGCGCGGCGCGATGTCCTTGCCGGTCGCGCTGGCAGCGCAGACGAACGCGCCATAGCCGCCCATCTTCGAGGCGATGGTGGCCGCGACGGCCTCGGGGTTGTTGTTGGCGAAGGCCGCGTGCTCGACGACGAGCACGGCATCGGCGCCGAGGGCGCCCAGCTTGGCCGCGTGGGCGCCGATGCCCGGCGCGCCGAAGAGGATCGCATGCACCGCCCCGCCCCGCGCGTCGGCGATGGCCCGGGCGGCGGTCACGGCTTCGAGCCCGGCGCGGCGGACATCACCACCGCGCGACTCGGCGAATGCGAGGACGTTGTTCGACATCAGAGGACCTTCGCTTCTTCCTTGAGGAGTCGGACGAGCTCGGGCACGAC
The DNA here is from genome assembly GCA_016714015.1 of Gemmatimonadota bacterium. Classification (NCBI taxonomy): domain Bacteria; kingdom Pseudomonadati; phylum Gemmatimonadota; species Gemmatimonadota bacterium. The sequence goes on along the minus strand of JADJNZ010000008.1, from coordinate 38,742 downwards.
GGCCGAGCCCTCGCCGATGATGCGACCCGCGGCACGCTCGGGCGGGAGGGCCATCGCATCGAGGGCGAGGCGCGACGCCGGGAGCTGCGCGGGCTTGGTCTCGAGCGGCTTCTTCTTCGCGGCCATGATCCCCTTGAGCGAGGGATAGCGCGGCCGCGCGATGCCTTCATCGATGGTGACCACGGCGGGGAGCGCGCATTCGACCAGCTCGTACGCGCCCTCGAGCTCGCGGCGCATCTTCGCGGTGCGGCCGTCGAACTCGAGCTTGCTGATCGCGTTCACGACCGGCAGGCCCAGGAGCTCGGCCGTCATCGCGCCGGTCGCGCCGTGCGCCGTGTCGATCGACATGCGGCCGAACATGATGAGATCGTAGCCGCCGTCCTTGAGCTCGGCCGCCAGCGCGGTCGCGATGGCGTGCGAGTCGGCGGGGACGGCGTCGGCCTTGAGCTGCACGGCGCGATCGGCGCCCATCGACATCGCCTTCCGGAGGATCTCCTGGACGACGTCGGGGCCGAGCGAGATCACGACGACCTCACCGGCGTTCAGCTTCTCCTTGATCTGGAGCGCGGCCTCGACGGCATAGCCGTCGAAGTCGGAGATGTCGAACTTGAGCCCCGTCTCGTCCACGGCCTTGCCGGAGGGGGCGATCTTGAAACGGACGTCCATGTCGGGGACGCGCTTGATGCAGACGGCGATCTTCACTGGGGTCCTCAGGGTGGGACAGTCCGTTCAATTTAGGGATGGAGGCGGAAGGATGAAAGCTTGAGGCGCGCGCACTTTCACCCTTCCACCTTCCGCCTTCCTCACATGAGCGGCGCCAGCTCCGTGTGGGTCAGCTCCGCCCGGTACGCCCAAAGGACCGCGAGCGAGACGAGGCAGAATGCCAGCCCGCCCCACGCGACGACGCCTGGCGCCAGGCCGGTCCAGAGCAGGCCCCCGCAGGTCGCCGCGGTCGCGAGGAGCCGCGCGGTCTCGAGCGGCCGGGCCCACTTGGCGCGCTCGAACACCCCACCCACGCCCGCGAGCGCCACGGCGATGAAGAAGGCCGGCGCGACCGCGAGCGCGATCGGGATCGACCCCGCCGCCTGCAGGAGCAGGAACCCGGCGACGAGCGCGGCCGCGAACTGGACGAACCCGTACCAGGCCAGCGGCGCCGGGACCGGCGGGTCGAACTTCTCGAACGTGTCGACCGAGACCGGCACCGGGCGCTCGACGGGGCCCAGTTCCGGCGGCCGCCAGCCCGGTCGCCCGAACACGATCCGGAGCTTGTCCGCCCACCGCCGCGCCCGCCAGGCGTCCCGCGCGATCTGCACGAACACGTGCACGTTCGCCCAGAGCGGGTTCCAGCTGTTGAGCGGCTTCGTGATCCCGTACACCGGCTCCTCGACCTCGGGCTCGAACGTCCCGAACATCCGGTCCCAGATGATGAAGACCCCGGCGTAGTTCTTGTCCTGATACTCCGGATTCACCCCGTGATGGACGCGGTGGTGGCTCGGCGTGTTCATGATCCACTCGGTCGCGCGGCCCATCGTGCCGATCGCGCGCGTGTGGATCCAGAACTGGTAGACGAGGTTGATCGCGTTGCTCGCGAGGAACATCCGCCACGGCACACCCATGAGCGCGAGCGGGACGTAGAAGACCCAGCTCATGAGCCCGTGCAGCGCGCTCTGCCGCAACGCGACGGGGAGGTTGTACTCCTCGCTCGAGTGATGGACGACGTGGCCGGCCCAGAGGATGTTGATCTCGTGGGCGTAGCGGTGCGAGAAGTAGTACGCGAGATCGACGAGCGTGAAAACGGCGGCCCAGCTCAGGAAGGCGGGAAAGTCCACCGTGAATCCCGGGAACCCCGCAGCGGCGATGAACGGCGCCCGCTCCGGCCACTCGGCGACGAAGGGCAGCCACCGCTGGACCCGCGCGTGATCGGCGACCCAGATGAAGATCCCGACCGTGAAGAGCTTGGTGAAGATCCCCGCCAGCTGGGAGAGGATGCCGCAGCTCAGGTCGGAGAGGCTGTCATTGAGCCGCAGGACGCGACGGCCCGTCGCCTGCGCCCACACCAGCTCGAGGGCGATCAGGAGGAAGAACAGCGGGATGGCGGCCTGGATGATGCCCATGCCCCGGGAATAGTAGATTCTCCGGAGCCCATGACCAACTCCCCGAGCTCCCGCCCCCTCGCCGTCGTCACCGGTGCTTCCGCCGGCCTCGGCCGCGAGTTCGCCCGCCAGCTCGCCGAGCGCGGCTTCGACCTCCTCCTCGTCGCGCGCGACCACGAGCGCCTCAAGTCGCTCGGGTCGGAGCTCTCGCTGCAGTACGGGATCACGGCCGACGCCTGGCCGGCCGACCTCTCGCGCGACGACGGCATGCGGACCCTCGCCGAGTTCCTCGCGCAGAACGAGCGCGTGCTGCTCCTGATCAACAACGCGGGCTTCGGCACCAAGGGGAAGCTCGCCACGCGACCGGTGGCCGAGCAGGCGACGATGCTCGAGCTGCACGTGATGGCGCCGATGCTCCTCACGCGCGCGGTGCTGCCGGGGATGATCGCGCGCCGCGAGGGGCGGATCATCAACGTGGCCTCCGTGGCCTCGTTCACCGCGAGCCCGGGGAACGTGAACTACTGCGCGACCAAGGCGTACGAGCGCGTGTTCATGGAGGGCCTCGCGATGGAACTGGTGGGGACCGGCGTGCAGGTGCAGGCGCTCTGCCCCGGGTTCACGCACACCGAGTTCCACGACCGGATGCAGATCGACAAGTCGAAGGGGATTCCGAGCTGGGCGTGGTTGAACGCCGACCGGGTCGTCCGCGAATCGTTGGACGCCGCCTTCGGTGACGGGCCGACCGTGGTGATCCCGGGGAAGCGGTACAAGCTGGTGGTCGCGATGCTCCGGCACATGCCGATGTGGGTGCGCGGGATGCTGCAGGAGCGATACGGCCGGGCGCGGATCTGACGACGGCGCTCCTCGTCGCGATCCTCGTCGCCGCGGCGCTCTCTGGCGCGACGCCGCTCGCGGCGCAGGTCGCGCCCGCGCGTGACACGTTGCGCATCGTGCACGTGGGCGACATCAACCTCGCGCGCACCGTGGGGCGGCGCATCCTCCGCGGCGATGGCGACAGCGTCTTCCGCGACGTGCGCGCCGCGTTGCAGGCGGCCGACCTCGCGATCGGGAACCTCGAGAGCGTGCTCGTCGACCGCGGCGACACGACCGACGCCGCGAACGCGATGACCTTCTCCGGCCCGAAGCAGGGCGCGGCGTTGCTGCGCGACGCCGGGTTCACGATGGTCACCACCGCGAACAACCATGCGTGGGACCGCGGACACCGCGGCCTGCTCCAATCGCTCGCCCACCTGGACTCCGCGGGTGTGCAGCACGCTGGCACCGGCGCGACGCGCGAGGAGGCGTGGCGTCCTGCGATCATCAGACGAGGCGACTGGACCATCGCCGTGGTGTCGATGACGCGCGTGTTCAATGGTCCGGGGATGAACCTCGCCGGGACCGGTCCCGCCTGCTGCATCGCGTGGGCGGACTCCCTCCGGTTCCGGGACGCCGCGCGCTGGGCCCGCGACTCGGCCGGTGCCGACCTCGTCCTCGCGTCGGTGCACGGCGGCGTGGAGTATCGCGCGACGCCGCGCCCCCAGGAGGCGGCGTTCCTGCGGGCGCTCGTGCGCGCGGGCGCCGACGTGGTCATCGGGCATCATCCACACGTACCGCAGGGCATCGAGTGGGTGGAGGGGAGACCGATCCTCCATTCGCTCGGCAACTTCGTCTTCCTGCAGAACGGCGCGTGGACGCGGCGCGGCCTCTGGGCCGAGTTGGTCGTCGCGCCCGACCGGACGATCACCGTGCGCGTGCGGCCCGTTCAGGCGACCCTGCGGCCGGGGTTCGCGACCGGCCGCGACTCCGCCGCGGTGATGACCCACGTCGATTCGCTCTCGCGGCTGCTGGGGCGCCCCGCGGTGCAACCCGCACGCGCCCGCGCACGTACGGAGCCCCATGTCACCCCTCGGCGCGCTCCACCTCGCGACAGCGTTCGCCGCGATCCTCGCCGGCGGTAGCGTCCTGCTCACCGGCCCCAAGGGCGGCCGCACGCACCGGCGACTCGGCTGGGTCTACCTGATCTCCATGCTCACATTGAACGCCTCCGCGCTGTCGATCTATCGACTGTTCGGCGGCTTCGGGCCGTTCCATGTCGCCGCGATCGTGAGCGTCGTCGGCACCGGATTCGGCGCGCTGTTCGCGATCCGGGCGCGACGCGCCAGGTCGCGAGGGGATCTCGTCGCGCGCGCCCGTCTGATCGAAGGCCACTATCAGGCGATCGGCTGGTCCTACATCGGGTTGATCGCCGCCCTCGTCTCCGAGACCGCCACGCGGCTCGACATCGTGAGACGGACCGCTGGTCCGGGAGCCGTGTTCGGCATCGCGGTCGGCGTGGCGACCGCGGCGGTCGTGTTCGTCGGGTCGCGCATGCTGCGGAAGCACCGCGCCCGCCTGCTGGCACCGTTCGCCCAGAACCGCTGAGCGGATCGGTCGCCGTCGTGGGTCACGCGGACCGGCACCGCCCACCACCGGAGGGTTTCCCCTTCCAACCTCCGATGATGAGCGGCACCGGCCGCGCTAACGCGCGAAGTCGTCGCAGCTGACCTGCAGTTCGGTCGTCGGTCGGCGGCGCTGGCTCTTCGTCATCGCCTGCCGATACCAGGGTCCGTAACCCGAGCGCACCAGACAGGAGTTCAGCGGATAGGCGGCATGCGTCGCCGACGCGAGGAAGCCGGGTCCACCCTCCCCGCCCGGAGTGACCTCCAGGGTCACCGTTACGCTCGGGTAACGGCGGAACCCGTCGAGCTCCGCGACCGAGGCAGCGTACGCGCCGGTACGACCGAATCGCTGCTCCTGCAGCTTGGCCACCTGCGCCAGGGTCCGCTCCACCGCGAATCGCGCGCTGGACGCCCAACGGACCGCCTCGACCTCCCCATCCCCGTCGCAGGCGGGCTCCCCTTCCGGGAACACCTTCTTCTCGGTCGCGGTCCGCGGCCACTCGGCCTCCGGCAGGTTCACGAAGACCACGCAAGAGCCCGAGATCGCGGGGCCAGTGAGCTCGGCGCCATAGCCGTTGGTCCCCGGCCGTAGCAGGCGGACCGCGAGTCCGGCCGACGCACGGAACTGCGTCGCCGAAAGGTCGGTCGCGTACCGCGCGTACTCGGCGAAGTAGGCCTCCTGCGCGGTGACGAGGTTGCGGAGGTCGCTGGCGGCCTTGGCGAGGTCGGGGCGATTGGCCGCGCCTCCCGCGGACGACTGCGCCGAGGTGGGCGCCGCCAGGAGCACCGCGGCGATCAGCGCCGCCAACGGCGAAACGAGCGATGGCGAGCGCCGACCGAGACATGGGAGCTGCTGCATATGACTCTCTGTATTGGTGTACCAATACAGTGAACCCCCGCTCGTCCGGTGTCAAGGGTCGCCGGGCGTGCGGGGACCGCGTGGGGGCTTGATGGCGAGCATGACGAACGAAGAAGGAGCGCCCCGATCACCCGGGACGCCCCTCCGTCCTGCGACTCCGCTCAGCTCCGCGCGACATCAAGTTCCACCACGAGCGTCACCACGCCGTCATCGAGCACACGGATCATCTCGCAAGGGAAAGAGGGCGCCCCGAACCCGGAGCGCCCCCTTCTGCCTTCTCCCTTCCGCCAGCCGCTCACTTGAACGCGCTGATCCCCGTGACGGCCTGGCCGAGGATGAGCGAATGAACGTCATGCGTCCCCTCGTACGTGTAGACGCTCTCGAGGTTCGCCATGTGCCGCATCGCGCCGTACTCGGCCACGATGCCCACGCCGCCGAGGAGACGCCGCGCCTCACGCGCGATGTCGGTCGCGATGTCGACGTTGTTGCGCTTGGCCATCGAGACCTGCTGCGGCGTGAAGGTGCCGGCGTCCTTCATGCGGCCAAGGTGGAGCGAGAGGAGCTGCCCCTTCGTGATCTCGGTGATCATGTCGGCCAGGCGCACCTGCTGGATCTGGAAGCCGGCGATCGGCTTGCCGAACATGACGCGGTTCTTGCCGTAGCTCAGCGCCTCCTCGTAGCAGGCCATGGCGGCGCCGAGGACGCCCCACGAGATGCCGTAGCGGGCCTGCGTGAGGCACATCAGCGGGCTCTTGAGGCCGCCCGACTTGGGGAGGATCGCCTCAGCGGGGAGATGCACGTTGTCGAAGACGAGCTCGCTCGTGTCGGAGGCGCGGAGCGAGAGCTTGCCCTTGGTGTCCTTCGCCTTGAAGCCCTTGGCGTCGGTGGGCACGAGGAAGCCGCGGATCGAATCGCCCGTCTCGGTGTCGGCGTCGTCCGTCTTGGCCCAGACGACCGCGACGTGCGCGGTGGAGCCGTTGGTGATCCACATCTTCGCGCCGTTCAGGATCCAGGTCCCGTCGGCCTGCTGGCGCGCGCGGGTGATCATCCCGGCGGGATTGGACCCGTAGTCGGGCTCGGTGAGGCCGAAGCAGCCGATCTTCGTGCCCTTCGCCATCTGCGGGAGCCAGTGCTTCTTCTGCTCCTCGCTGCCGAAGGCGTAGATGGGATACATCACCAGCGCGCCCTGCACCGAGGCGAAGGAGCGGATGCCGGAGTCGCCGCGCTCGAGCTCCTGCATGATGAGCCCGTACATGACGTTGTTCAGCCCGGCGCAGCCGTACTCCTCGGGGAGGTTCGCGCCGAAGTAGCCGTTCTCGCCCATCTCGGCGATGAGCTCCTTCGGGAAGCGGCCGTCGACGTAGCACTGCCCGATGATCGGCAGGACCTTCTCGTTGACGAAGGCGCGGACGGAATCGCGGACGGCGCGCTCCTCTTCGGTGAGGGCGGCGTCGATGTTGAAGAGGTCGCCGTCACGCGCGCGGAGCTGCGCGGAGGCGAGGAAGGTCTCGGTATCGGAGGCGGACATGTTCGGGAGGGAGGAGGACCCCGAAATCTAGCATACCGCCCGTTTGGCGCTCGGCACCGCCCCCACTTCCCGGCACTTCCGCCGGAACTCCGCCCCATGGTCCAGCGGCAGCCCGTTCTCGTGCTGCCATTGGTGCACCATCTCGTGCAGCAGCGTCTCGAGCGCGCTCGCGAAGCCGTCGCGATGGCAGTGCCGCGCGCTCAGCGCGATCTCGGCGCCGCCGCCCTCCACCCCGGGCGCGTAATGCCCGAGCCGCCGCACCATCCGCCGCGAGACGCGGATGGGCACCAGCTTGAGCTGCGCCCCGAACCGTTCGCCGTTCAACCGGGTGTGCCACTCCGCCAGCCGCTCGGCGAGCGGCTCGTCGTCGGGGTGCGTCCGCTCCGGCGCGCGCGGCGGCTTGGTGTTCCGCGGCAGCGGGTAGCTCACGATCGCGTCGCGCGCCGCCTGCCGCTCCCACTTCCGCCGCGCCATCACGAAGCGCACGATCTGCACGTGCATCTCGGTCGGCGCCTCGCAGAACCCCTCGTGGATGCGGAGCTCGAAGCCCTTCACGCTCACGAGGATGCTGCGATTGCGCGTGAGCACGACGCGCTTGATGTGCATCAGCCCCAGCGTCGTCAGCCGCCCGAAGAGCTTGTCGGCCGCCCGTTCCGCGTCGGCCTCGTCCTCGGCGTCGAGCTCCGCCTGCGCCTGCTCCACCTCGTCGCCGATCTCGGGCTCCACGAGGGAGAGCGAGCCGCTCGGCTGGTCGAAACCGAAGCCGAGCTGGAGGTCGTCGAGCGTGCGCGGGCGGGAACTCATCGCGGGAATATACGGTCCTGACGGGGCGAGAAGTCAGCGGCCTCGCGATCCCAGACGCAGGCGCGGACGGTCACGGCCTCGGGCGCCACCTCGATCTCCTGGAAGGCGGCGGGGAGTCCGCCGCGCGTCCGCTCGCAGAACGAGGTGCTGTGCGAGACGACCATGCGGCGCATGTCGAGCTCGACCGGCTCGATGCGCGTCTGGTGGTCGTGCCCGTTCAGCACGAGGTCGGCGCCGGTGGCGTGCGCGGCGCGGATGCCGGCCGAGCGCTGCACCAGCCCCCACCGCGCCGAGAGATCGCCGCGCAGGAGGTTGTGATGGAAGACGAGGACCTTGAGGTCCCCGGCCGGCGCGGCGGCGAACGCTGCGCGCGCGCGCTCCCACTGGTCCGGGAGTACCGCCCCGACCACGCTCAGGTCGCGGAGCCGCGTGGTCAGCGTGTACGGCCGGATGCCGTGGCAGGAGTTGAGCCCTACCATCGTCACACCCCGCAGCTGGAGCTGCGGCTCGAGCTCGGGTGCGATCCACCTGCGATAGGCGCCGAGCATCGGCGCGCCGAAGCCGAGGCCCACGGGCTTCCACCACCAGGCGACGTCGTGGTTCCCCGGCACCACCAGGAGCTTGGCATGCGCGCGCACCGCATCGCAGAAGGCGCGCGCCGCGCGGAACTGCCACGACCGGTTGCGCTGCGTGAGGTCGCCCACGAGCGCGACGACGTCGTACCGGCCCTCGGCGATGCGCCGCAGGGCAGCCGCGTGGTACGCGGGGACCGCGTGCCGCCCGAAGTGGATGTCCGAGAGCTGAAGGATCCGCACGCGCGCGGCGCCGCTCAGCCGTCAGCCCTTGAGCCGCGCGATCACGGCATCGGTGTACTCGTCCGTGGTCGCCTTGCCGCCCACGTCGCCGGTGACGGTCTTGTGCTCGCGGAGGGTGGCCTCGATCGCCGCGCGGATGCGGTTCGCGCGCTCCTGGTCGCCGATGTGATCGAGCAGCTGGCAGGCGGCGAGCATCACCGCCGTTGGGTTCGCGATCCCCTTCCCCGCGATGTCGGGCGCGGTACCGTGCACGGCCTCGAAGATGCCGCAGGTGTAGCCGATGTTCGCGCCCGGCGTGAGGCCGAGCCCGCCGACGAGCCCCGAGGTCAGGTCGGAGAGGATGTCGCCGAAGAGGTTCGTCGTCACGATCACGTCGAACTTCTCGGGGCGCATCACGAGTTCCATCGCGCACGCGTCGACGATCTTGTCGTCACTCGCGACGCGTCCTGCGTACTCGGCGGCGACCTTCCGGCCCATCTCGAGGAAGAGGCCCTGAGAGTACTTGAGGATGTTGGCCTTGTGCACGACGGTGACGCGCTTGCGTCCGTGCTTCACCGCGTACTCGAAGGCGTAGCGGATGATGCGCTCCGCGCCGCTGCGCGTGATCACCGCGGTGGACTGCGCGACGGCGTGCGGGTCGTCCCCGACCTTCACGTACGCTTCGGCGCCGACGTACAGCCCTTCGGTGTTCTCGCGCACGAGGACGAGGTCCACGTTCTCGAAGCGGCCGCCGGTGAGGACGGTCTTGGCGGGGCGCAGGTTCGCGTAGAGGTCGAACTCCTTGCGAAGCGCAACATTGATCGAGCGGAAGCCCTTCCCGACCGGCGTCTCGAGCGGGCCCTTGAGCGCGAGCTTGGTGCGCCGCACCGACTCGAGCGTCGCCTCGGGGAGCGGATCACCATGCGCCGCGACGGCGGCCTGCCCCGCGAGCTGGCGGTCCCATGTGAACGTCGCACCGGCGGCGTCGAGCACGCGCAACGTGGCGTCGGTGATGGCGGGGCCGATGCCGTCGCCGGGGATGAGGGTGACTTCGCGAGCGGGGCTCATGACAGGATGAAGGCGGAAGGGGGAAGGCGCAACGAAGGTGGTCAGGGCTCGATGACGAGATTCGCGACGCGCGTCGCGATCTCCTCGACCATCCGGGCGCCGCCCGGGGCGAGGAGGTCACCGGCCCAGACGAGGCTCCTGGCCCGAGTATCGACCAGCACGAGCCGGAGCACGACCTGCTCGCCCTGGGCGCGGAGGTCGAACGGGATCAGCGCGTAGCGGGTGTCGCCGAGCGCCGTGAAGGGACGGAGGTTGTCGGCGAGAACCTGCGGGATGGCGGCGCCGATCTTCATCTCCATCGTGCGCAGACGGGCGACGCCGAGCGAATAGGGGTCGGTCGCATAGGTCGGATTGCGCTTGGCGATGCGGACCATGTCCGACGCGTACGCCCATTTCCGCCCGATCCCGCGCTCCTCGAGGATCGCCTGCAGCGTGGAGTCGATCGCGAGCCGAGTCGTCGCCCACGTGACCGCGCGGCTCCACCCCGCGGAGTCCGCATGCCAGCTCTGCACCGGCGCGACCGTCACCCGTAGCGCCGTGAACGGCGCGAGGGGAAGCCCCGGCGCCATCGGCTGCTGCTCCTGCGCCGCACCCACGCGCGAAGCGAACGCAAGCATCAGGACTGCGACAAGGAGAACTCGACGCAAGCGCATCACCGGAAAAGGACCAGGTGAACCATCAGCGCAGCACCCCCCCGCATCGCTGTTGACTCACCACTCACGACTCATGACTCACCACGCGGTTAAGCTAACCCTCCGGGCACCCCACCTCCATTCCCAACCCCTCCCGCATCCCCTCCGTAGTCCGTAGGTTCGTCCCGGTCCGCTCCCCCCAGCCCCTCTCGCTCATGTCCCGTTGGCTCTCGGCCCTCGTCTGGGCCGTCGTCTCGCTCGCCGGCGCCGCGGCCATCGGCTACCTCGCCGTCACGCGCGGTGAGACGATCAGCGCGGCCTGGCTGCTCGTGGCCGCCGTCTGCACCTACGCGGTCGGCTACCGCTTCTACTCGAAGATCATCGCGGCGAAGATCTTCGCGCTGGACGCGACGCGCGCGACCCCGGCCGAGCGGCTCGCCGACGGGCGCGACTTCGTGCCCACCAACAAGTGGATCGTCTTCGGGCATCACTTCGCGGCCATCGCCGGCCCCGGTCCGCTCGTCGGGCCCACGCTGGCGGCGCAGTTCGGGTTCCTCCCCGGGGCACTCTGGATCATCGTGGGCGTGGTGCTGGGCGGCGCGGTGCAGGACTGCGTGATCCTCTGCTCGTCGGTGCGGCGGAACGGCAAGTCGCTGGGGCAGATGGCGAAGGAGGAGATCGGACCGGTCGCCGGCTTCACCGCACTCGTCGCGGTGCTCGGCATCATGATCATCCTGATATCGGTGCTCGCGCTCATCGTCGTGAACGCGCTCAAGTCGTCGCCCTGGGGCACGGTGACGATCGGCCTCACGATCCCCATCGCGATGTTCATGGGCCTCTACCTCAAGTACCTGCGCCCCGGCCGCGTGCTCGAGGTGAGCGCGATCGGCATCGTGATGCTCATCCTCGCGCTCTACGTGGGACGCTGGGTGGGCGAGCACCCGGCCTGGGCGCCGATCTTCACGCTCGACGGCGTGACGCTCGCCTACGCGCTCATGGCGTACGGGTTCGCCGCCTCGGTGGTGCCCGTCTGGCTGCTCCTCGCGCCACGCGACTACCTCTCGGCGTTCGTGAAGATCGGCGTCGTCTTCGCGCTCGGGCTCGGCATCATCCTCGTGTTGCCGCCGTTGCAGATGCCCGCGGTCACGCAGTTCATCGACGGCACCGGCCCGGTCTTCGCGGGGAAGGTCTTCCCCTTCGTCTTCATCACCATCGCGTGCGGCGCCATCTCCGGCTTCCATGCACTGATCTCGTCGGGGACCACGCCGAAGATCCTCGAGAACGAGGCCGACGCGCGGTTCATCGGCTACGGCGCGATGCTCACCGAATCGCTCGTCGCCACCATGGCCCTCATCGCCGCCTGCGTGCTCACCCCGGGCGTGTACTTCGCGATCAACTCGCCCGCGGGGGTGATCGGCACCACCGCGGAGTCGGCGGCGACGATGATCGCCACCTGGGGCTTCACCCTCGCGCCCGAAGAACTGACGCTCCTCGCGCAGCAGGTGCAGGAGAGCTCCCTGCTCTCGCGTACCGGCGGTGCTCCCTCGCTCGCGGTGGGGATGGCGAAGATCTTCGCCGACGTTCTCGGCGGCCCGGGCGCGATGGCGCTCTGGTACCACTTCGCCCTCATGTTCGAGGCGCTCTTCATCCTCACCACGCTCGACGCCGGCACCCGTGTGGGCCGCTTCATGCTGCAGGACCTCGGCAAGCACGTCTGGGAGCCGTTCGGGCGCGTCTCGTGGTATCCCGCGGTGGTGATGTCGAGCGGCCTCTTCGTCGCCTGCTGGGGCTACTTCCTCTACCAGGGCGTGACCGACCCCCTCGGCGGCATCAACTCGCTCTGGCCGCTCTTCGGCATCGCCAACCAGCTGCTCGCGACGGTCGCGCTCTGCGTGGGCACGACGGTGATCATCAAGATGGGCAAGGCGCGCTACGCCTGGATGACCATGCTTCCCATGGCGTGGCTCGTGATCGTGACGATGACGGGCGGATGGATGAAGCTCTTCGACGCGAGCCCCAAGGTCGGCTTCCTCGCGCACGCCTCGTGGGTGCAGGGCCTGCTCGCCGAAGGGAAGCTCCCGCCGGGCGTCGCCGACGCGGCCGGTGCGGCTCGGCTCATCTTCAACGACCGGCTCGACGCGGCGGTCGCGGGGTTCTTCATGGTCTCGGTCATCATCATCCTCGCCGACTCCATCCGCGAGTGGGTCGCGGTGCTGGGCGGGAAGAAGCCGATGATCTCGAGCGAGCACCCGTACACGGCGCGCGCGGCGGCGTGACCGGCGCGTGAACCGCCTGCAGCGCGTGACGATCGCCCCGCCGCGCGAGGGGGGCGACCGCTACCCGTTCAGCGTGCCCGCGGTGCAGGCGACGGCGCAGTTGGAGTTCTCGACAGCGGTCACCTTCTTCGTCGGCGAGAACGGCTCGGGGAAGTCCACGCTCCTCGAAGGGCTCGCCGCGAAGCTGAGGCTGCCCACCGTGGGGTCGATGAGCACCGAGGAGGACGCAACGCTCCTCCATGCCCGTCAGCTCGGCGCGGCGATGAAGCTCACCTGGGGGCGCGCCGGCCGCGCCCATCGCGGCTTCTTCCTGCGCGCCGAGGACTTCTTCGGCTTCACGAAGTCGCTGGCGATGCAGCAGTCGGCACTGCTGCGCGAGCGCGCGGAGATCGAGGTGGAGTACGCCGAGCGGAGCGCCGAGGCGAAGAAGCTGCGGCTCGGCCCGGTGGAGAACTCGCTCGCGGCGATGCGCCGACGGTACGGCGAGGACTTCGATGCGCAGTCGCACGGCGAAGGATTCCTCTCGCTCTTCAAGGCGCGCTTCGTGCCGGACGGGCTCTACCTGCTCGACGAACCAGAAGCCGCGCTCTCCCCCACGTCGCAACTCGCGCTGCTGGCGATGATGGCCGACATGGTGCGCGAGGGCGGGCAGTTCATCGTCGCCACGCACTCGCCCATCCTGCTGGCGTTGCCGGGGGCGACGATCTGGAGCTTCGACGAGCGTCCGCCGCGGGCGATCGCGTATGACGAGACCGAGCATGTGCGGGTGACGCGGGATTTCCTGAATGCCCCGGAGCGGTTCCTTCGGCATCTCTGATCCCGGAACGGCGTTCACCACAGAGAGCACAGAGGGCACAGAGAACGGCGGAGAACCGCAACGACCTCACCACTGGGTCACAGGGGACACAGGGGGGCATGAGAGGGCTCTTGAAGACCGCTGGCGACTCTTGGGAGCCTGGGCGGAACGGCCGCATCGTGCTACCCGCAGTCCCCTGTGTCCCCTGTGCCCCTGTGGTCCACGTCCTTGCCGTTCGCGGTTCCTCCGCCGTTCTCTGTGCCCTCTGTGTCCTCTGTGGTGAAGCGGTTCCCTCCGAGCGAACCCCAACCAGAGCGCGTAGTTTCTGACCAGCCCCAACCCGACCTCACCATGCGCCGACTCGCCCTCCTCGCCCTCCTCGCCGCCGCGCCGCTCTCCGCGCAGCAGGCCTTCGATCTCTCGGTCCGGAACATCATGCGCGGGCCGGAGCTCTACGGGCGCGAGCCCGGCCAGGTCCGCTTCACCGCCGACGGCCAGTGGATCTACTTCCGATGGCTCGCACCCGGGGCGGCGTGGAACGCCGACCTCAAGCCCTACCGGGTCGCGGCCCGTGCCGGAGCGACGCCGGAGGTGGTGACGGATGCGCACATGGACTCGGTCGCCCCGATGCTCGCGACCGGCCGCCGCTCGCGGGACGGGCGCCTCGAGGTCCTCAGCGCCAACGGCGACCTCTGGCTCCGCACCCGCACCACTGCGGCGCGCGGTGCGGTGAGCATCGCCCACCGTCGCATCACGCAGACCAACGGCGCCGAGTCCGACCCGAAGTTCTCGCTCGACGAGAAGCAGGTCCTCTTCGTGCGCGACAACAATGCGTACGCCTTCGAGATCGCCACCGGACTCACGCGTCAGCTCACCGACCTCCGCAGCGGCACGGCGCCGCGCGACGCGGAGCGGCCCGCGGGGCAGCGGGGCGCGCTCGCCGAGCAGCAGCGGTTCCTCTTCGAGGTGATCCGCGACGAGTTGCAGGCGGATTCCATCCAGCGCGCCAACCGGCGCGCCGCCGAGTCGCGTGCGTTGCCGACCGTCTGGATCCCGCAGGCGGAGCGCATCACCACCGTGAGCATCTCGCCCGACGCGAAGAGCGCGATCCTCTCGACCTTCACGCCGGCCGCCGCGACGAAGGGCTCCGACGTGCCCGACTTCATCAACGCGGACGGCTACCCGCGCATGATCCCCGGCCGCACGAAGGTCGGTGACGCGCAGGCGACGCAGAAGATCGGGCATCTCGACCTCGCCACCGGGAAGGTGACCTGGCTCAAGCTCGTGCCGGACTCCGGGTCGGCGGGAGGCGCACAGGTCGGCGACTGGAGCGACGACGGGCGATTCGCCCTCGTCTTCGTGACCTCCGCCGACTTCAAGCACCGCTACCTCTGGTCGGTCGCGAGCGCGGGCGGCGCGATGCAGATGGTGGACCGGCTCCGCGATGAAGCGTGGGTGAACGGCCCCTGCTTCGGCTGCGTCGGCTGGACGCCGGCCGGCAAGGCCTGGTTCGTCTCGGAGGAGAGCGGCTACTCGCACGTGTACGTCGCCAACGCGGATGGCACGGGCAAGCAGGCGCTCACGAGCGGCGCGTGGGAGGTGCTGCAGGTGGACCGCGCCGCGGACAACGTCCACTTCGAGATGGTCACGAGCGAGCCGTCGCCCTTCACGCGACAGGCGTACCGCATGGCGATGACCGGCGGCGCGCGGACACGACTCACCACCGGCGATGGCGGTCACGCACCGGTGGTCTCGCCGGCCGACGCGAGCGTGATGGCCACCGTGTACTCCACGCCGAACACGCCGCCCGAGCTGTTCCTCGCGCGCGCGGGGCAGGCGCAGATGGCGCAGCTCACGACGAGCACCACGGCGGAGTTCCGCTCCTATGCATGGAAGGTCCCGCCCATCGTCATGCTCGACGGCGAGGATGGCACCAAGGTCCCGGCGCGGCTCTACGACCCGAAGGCCTTCGGCAAGGCGTCCAACGGCGCGGCGGTGATCTTCGTCCACGGCGCTGGCTACCTGCACAACGTCCACAACTGGTGGTCGACCTACTCGCGCGAGTACATGTTCCACCACCTCCTCGCCGAGCGCGGCTACACGGTGCTCGATATCGACTACCGCGGCTCGGCCGGCTACGGGCGCGACTGGCGCACCGCGATCTACCGCTGGATGGGCGGCAAGGACCTCGACGACCAGGTGAGCGGCTCCAAGTATCTCACGAGCCAGTTCGGGATCCAGCCGGAGCGGATCGGCCTGTACGGCGGCTCGTACGGCGGCTTCATGACCCTCATGGCGCTCTTCACCAAGCCGCAGTACTTCGGCGCGGGCGCCGGCCTGCGCTCGGTCACCGACTGGGCGAGCTACAACCATGGCTACACCGGGCGGATCCTGAACCTGCCGCAGGACGACACCCTCTCGTATCGCCGCTCGTCCCCGATCTTCTTCGCCGACGGGCTCCAGGACCCGCTGTTGATCGCGCACGGGATGGTCGATACTAACGTGCAGTTCCAGGACGTCGTGCACCTGTCGCAGCGGCTCATCGAGCTCGGGAAGGTCGATTGGGAGATGGCGGTCTATCCGGTGGAGGACCATGGATTCGTGCGTCCCAGCTCGTGGACGGACGAGTATCGGCGCATCCTCGAACTGTTCGACCGGACGATCGGGCCGAACGGGACGAAGGCGCGGCGTTGACCGCTCCGGACGCGCGGACGCCTGCTCCGGCGCGCGGCTGGCTCGCGCGCGCCGCGGCGATAGTCCGTCGCATCATCGGTGCGCCGGACTATCAGGCGTACCTCGCGCACGTGCGGACCTGCCATCCGGGGCGCGAGCCCCTGGGTGAGCGGGAGTTCATCGAGGAGCGGCTGACGGCGAGGTACGAGCGGCCCGGGTCCCGATGCTGCTGACCTCGGAGGCGCGGACGGAGTCGCGCGAACGGGAGCTGAAGCGGGTGCCGCGGGTCCTTCGCCGGGACGTGCTGAACATGGCGACGGGCGTGGCCACGTGGATCGCCGTCCCCATCACGGGGCTCTACGTCCTCATCGCGTGGCGGACGGGCCGGTCGAACTTCTGGCAGGTGCCGGAGTTCCTCGCGATGACCGCGATGGCCATCCTGCCACGTCTCGCCGCCGACCAGCCGATCCGCGTGGCGCGTCGCGCGTTCGTGGTCTCGTTCGGCCTCTCCACGCTCTTCGCCGTCCTGCACTACGGGCCGAACTTCGGCCTCGGCGTCATGTACGTCACCTGGCTGCTGGCGTTCATCTTCTTCGAGCGCCACTGGGTCCTCGCGTCATCGATCGGGACCGCCGCCTTCCTCGTGGTGGGATTCGGGACGTCGGAAGGGGTGATCTGGACGCCCTGGTTCTCGACCGGACCGTCACTCGTCGCGTGGCTCCGGATGGCGATCAGCGTCGGCGTGATGAGCGCCGCGATCGGCTTCATGTTCGACCGCGTGCTGGACGGGCTCGAAGCCTCGCTCGAGTCGGAGATCGAGGCCCGAGCCGCGGAGGCGGCGGCGCAGGCGGACCGCGAAGCGGCACTCACGGCGCTCGCCGCCAACCAGCGCATCGAATCGCTAGGCCGCCTCGCCGGCGGTGTCGCCCACGACTTCAACAATGCCCTGGGCGTCCTCGCCCTCGGGCTCGACGCGCTGGACGCCGAGACCGACCGCGCCGAGCGCGCGCAGTCGATGGAGATCATGCGCGGCGCCATGCGCGGCGCCCGCGAGACCACACGCCAGCTCCTCTCGTTCTCCCGACAAGGGAGCGCCCCTGGCAGCGTTTCGCATGCCTCGGAGGTGATCGCGGGGATGGGACGGAGCCTCGTGCGGGTGTTCCCGGCGTCGATGCGGATCGTCACCGAGGCGCGCACCGTCGGGCGCGTCACGCTCGGCGTGGGCGAGCTCGAGCAGGCGATCCTCAATCTCTGCCTCAACGCGCGCGACGCGATGCGCGGCGAAGGCACGCTGACGCTCCGCACGATGACCAGCGAGCGCAATGAGACGGAGATGCTGATCGAGGTCGAGGACACCGGGGACGGCATGACCGAGGAGGTCCGGCGGCGCGCGCTCGATCCGTTCTTCACGACGAAGGAGTCGACGGGCGGGACCGGGCTCGGGCTCGCGATGGTGCATGCAACGGCCCGTCGCGCGGGCGGGAGCGTGGAGATCGATTCGGCGCCGGGGCGCGGGACGACCGTTCGCCTTCGACTCCCACTCGCCGTCGAGGCGCAGGAGCCGCACCTCGTCGAGCCCCCCTCGATCTCGGCCCCGCGCGCGCGCCGGATCCTCTACGTGGAGGACGAGCCCGCGCTCGTGCGCATGACCGCGCGGAGCCTCGGACGGGAGGGCCACGAGGTCGCCATCGCGACCACGGTCGCCGAAGGCATCGACCGGCTCACCGCCGGTCCGCTCCCCGACCTGCTGCTCACCGACGCGCGACTGCCCGACGGGTCGTGTGCCCCGGTGATCCGGGAGTTCCGGCGCCTCAAGCCCTGCGGCCCGGTGATCCTCTGCAGCGGCTACGTCGAGGACGAGGCGGTGGTCGGCGGCATCGAGCGCGACTCGGTGGTCTTCCTGCAGAAGCCCTACGGGATCAAGGTGCTGGTGGACGCGGTGGAGGAGGTCCTCGCCGATCCGGCCGTGACGAAGCGCGGGCAGACGGCCTAGCGCCGCGCCCCCGTCCACAACGCCACGATCCCGCACGACCCGCGCCCGCCGACCCGCACCAGCTCCGCCGGCGCATTCGCCGTGTTCGAGTAGATCTCGAGCGCCATGATCGAGCGCCCGTCGACCACATCGTCGATGGAGACCTTCGCCGCCATGCTGTCATTGCCCGACTGCCGCGTCCCGTTCGGGTTGATCGACTGCGGCACCTCGGAGACCGCGACGTCCTGCGCGGTCCCGCGCACCAGCTGCCCGTCGAGCAGGATGTTCATCGGGCACCCGCCGCGGCCGACGATCACCAGCACCCGCGTGCTCCCGCCCGAGAGGCTGTTCACCCGCGCATACCGCGACCCCGCGATCATCTGCGTCACCTTGGTGAACCCCTGCCGCTCGTCGAGCTGCTCCGGCGTGAGGAAGTCCGCGAGGATCGCCCCCTTCTGCACCCGGTCCACCCGCTCATAGAACCCGCGCTGCGACAGCACGGTGTTGGACGACGAGCCGGCCGCGGTCACCTCGACCGCAGAGAGCGTCGCCGCCACGCGAGGCAACGTCACCCGATACGCGCCGCCCTCGACGCGTGCGACCCAGCCGAAGTGCTCGCGGTACCCGATGCGCCGCACCCGGAGATTGAGTGAATCCGCGGCGCGCATCCGTACGGTCACCACACCCGAGTCGCTCGCGACCTGCGATGTCCCGCCCACCGGCGCGACGAGCGCGTATCCGACCGGCGCGCCCTGGTCGTCACGGACTTCCACTCGCGCCGTCTGCTGCGCGCCGATCACGCGAGCGTCGAGCGCGAGCGAGCCGAGCATCACCAGTCCGAATGCCAGCGCGCCGGGTCCGTGCCGTCCGACCGTCCGTCCGATCATGCGCCCTCCCGTCCCGTGCGCGGGACCATGAGCACGAAGAGCAGCGTCGCCACCGCGGCGATGCCCGCCCCCATCACGAACGCGACCTCGGGGCCGGACCGCTCCCACACGAGCCCGAACACCACCGAGGCGGGGAGTGCACCCAGCCCGAGGGCCGCGTTGAACCATCCGAACGCCGTCCCGCGGCGCGCGGCGGGCACGAGGTCCGCCACGAGCGCCTTCTCCGTCCCCTCCGTCGCGCCGAAGTAGAGCCCGTACACGACGAACAGCGCCCACGCATGCCACTCCGCGCTCGAGAGCGCGAAGCCGAGGTACACCGACGCATACACCGCCCACCCGCCGAGGATCAGGGGCCGCCGCCCCAGCCGGTCCGACAGCGCACCGCCCACCACGGTGCTCGACGACTTCACCACATGGAGCATCGCCCAGAGGATCGGGATCATCGCCGTCGCGACGCCAAGCTGCGACGCGCGGAGCAGCAGGAAGGCGTCGGTCGAGGTGCTCAGCGTGAACACGAACAGCACGAAGAGGTAACGCCAGAAGGTGCGCCCGAGCGGCAGCGAGGCGGGTGATGCCACCACGCGCACCGGCACCGCCGCACGCGACTCCTTCACGAGGAACGCCACCAGCAGCACCGAGATGAGCCCCGGCACCGCCGCCCAGAGGAAGAGCTCGCGGAGCTCGACCCACTCGAACGTCAGCAACCCCCAGGCGATCATCGGCCCCACGACCGCGCCCAGGCTGTCCGCCGCGCGGTGCACGCCGTACGCGTAGCCGCGCTGCGTCGCCAGCACCGAGTCGGCGATGAGCGCGTCGCGCGGCGCGGTGCGAACGCCCTTCCCGAAACGATCCGTGAGCCGGATCGCGAGCACCTGTCCCGTCCCCTGCGCGAGCCCGATCAACGGACGCGACACGGCCGCGATCAGGTACCCGAACAGCACCAGCGGCTTCCGTTTCCGGATCCGGTCCGAGTACCACCCCGCCGGCAGCCGCAGCAGCGAGCTCACGCTCTCGGCGAGCCCTTCGATCACGCCGAGCGCCGCCGCTGACGTGCCGAGCACCGTCGAGAGGAAGAGAGGCAGGAGCGGGTAGATCATCTCGCTCGCCACGTCGGTGAAGAAGCTCACCGTGGCGAGCGCACGGACGTTGCGCGAGAGGGGAGGTCGCTCCGGGGTGCTCACGGCAGCACGACGCCCGCGCCGGGCCGCAGCACGAGCCAGTCGGCCTTGGTCGCTCGCGTCGGGAAGGCGGCCGCGTAGGACCGACGCCACTCCTCGCGCACCGACTCGGCGCGCAGCGTGTCGACCACCGCCCACACCGCACCGCCGAACCCCGCCCCGAACGCCGAGGCCGCGTGCGCGCCCGCCGCCATCGCCGATCGCGCGAGGAAGCTCGTCTCGGGGATCTGGTTGCGCAGCGCCGTCTCGGCGCGCTGCTGCGACTCCACCGCG
This sequence comes from Gemmatimonadota bacterium, assembly GCA_016714015.1. NCBI lineage: Bacteria > Pseudomonadati > Gemmatimonadota > Gemmatimonadota bacterium. The sequence continues at coordinate 18,471 of JADJNZ010000008.1, read as the reverse complement.
AGGCGCCCGAGCCAGGCGCCGTCGGCGGCGGCGAAGGCCTGCAGCGCCTCCGGGACGATCCGCTCCGTCTCTGCGCGGAACTGCTCGATGCGCGCGAGGAACCAGGGAGCGTCCGACCCGTTGCGCGCGAGCGCCGTGAGCCGCTCGGCCGCATCGGGCGACGAATGCAACGCGCTCCCGAGCGACTGGTCGAGCCGACCGGTGCCCGCATTCCAGAGCGCGAGGAGGTGCCGTACCGTGTCCGACGCGCGATTGTAGTCGTCGCGCGCGCCGCCCGTCTTGGTGGCGCGCACGCCGCTCACGCCGACGAGGAGGCTCCAGTGCGCGGGGAATGGCGCGCGACCGACCACCGCGGCGGGGAGGTAACGATACGCCCCGACCGCATCGGCCCGGTTGCAGACGATGGCGATGTGGTCCTGCGCGCCCCCGCGCGTGCCCACCCCCACGTCGCCGGCGAACGGCCCCCACGGCCCCCCACCCTCGATCGCGGCGCAGTACTCGGCGAACGCCAGCGGGTCGGCGAGATGGTCCTTCCAGGCCCGTCGCTCGGCGAGCCGGTTCACGTCCGCGACGGCGGCGGCGAGCATGACGACGAAGGCGCTCGAACTCGAGAGCCCCGACGAGCGCGGCAGATCGCTCGAGGTCCGCACGCGCAGACCCACCTTGAGCGGCGCGAAGTCGCGCGCCATCCGGCGGGCGACGGCGGAGACGTAGGTGCCGCCATGGGCGCCGCCGGAACGCGCATCGCGGCGGAGCGGCAGTCGCGCACGGCGTCCGGTCTGCAGATCCTCCACCTCGAGCACCGGCTTCTCGATCGGCTCATACTCGGCGGTGATCCCCGCCCCCACCGCGCAGGTGAGCGATGGCCCACCGCCGTAGTCGACGTGCTTGCCGAAGAGCTCGATGCGGCCCGGCACGAAGAGGGTGCGCGTGCCCTCGCTCATGGGCGCGGGACGCGGCCCGCGAGCCGCGATTCCATCGACGCGACGTCGCTACGCCGCGAGAGGTCGAGCACCGGGAGCCGCTGGCGGATGGCGCGGAACCGCACGCCGCGCCCGATCGCCGTCCGCACCGCATCGGTGAGCTCGAGTTCGCCCCGCACCGAGGGCGTGAGGGCGGCGCAGTCGTCGAAGATCGACGACTCGAAGCGGAAGAGGTTCATCGACACCCAGTGGTCCCGCGCCCGCGCGAGCGGATGGTCGGCCGTCGGCTTCTCCACGAGATCCCGCAACGTGTCGTCGCCGGCGAGGTCGAGCAGCGCGAACGCCATCACGCGCGCGGGTTCGATGTTGCCCAGGTTCGCGAGCGCGCCGGCCTCGTAGGCGATGAGCCCCGGCCCGTCGAGCGCGACGAGCGCGGCGATCGACTCCACCGGGTAGAGGTTGTCGGCGTTGCACATCAGGAAGTGCGCGCGCCCCTGGGCGTCATGCGGACCGATCGCATCGACCACCTCGCGCGCCGCGTTGAGCGCGTCGGCGGTGCCGCGCGGATCGAGCTGCACCGCGAAGTGCACGCGCAGCCGCGTGGGGCGGGCCTCGCCGAGGTAGCGGCCACGGAGCGCCGTCTCCCGCGGCGCCACGACGAAGACGACATCGGTGATGCCGCCATCGGCGAGGGCGGAGAGCACATGGTCGAGCAGGGGGAATCCCCCGACCGGCATGAGTCCCTTCGCCCCGGCGGCCGCGGCCGCACGCTGCTCCTCGGTGAGCGGCGCGCCGTCATCGGCACGCATGCGCGTGCCGAGGCCGCGCGCGAGGATCACCGCGGTGGTGGCGCGCGTCAGGCCTTCGGCTTGGCCCATTCGCCGCGGGTGAAGTCGGGGAACTTCATGGGTGCCGATCCCTTGGCGACGGACATCTGGCTGAGCGGCATCGGGGCGCTCCAGCTGGCGGCGTCATAGACGTCGTAGTCCGGCACGATCCCCTCGCGCATGCACTCCACCAGCCGGTACGCCATGATGAAGTCCATCCCGCCGTGTCCGCCCTTCTTGCGCGCGAGCTCGCCCACGCGCGTCCAGAGCGGATGCTCGTGCGTCTTCTTCCACTCGTCGATGCCGGTGAAGCGCTCGCCGCCCTGCTGCCCTTCCACGTAGATGCGCGCCGGGTAGTCCTCGAACACTCCCTTCGTCCCCTGCACCCCGTTGAGGCGGGAGTACGGACGCGGGTTGGAGACGTCGTGCTGCAGGAGGATGTTGCGCCCCTTGGACGTCATGATGAGCGACGAGTTGAGATCGCCCGTGACGTAGCGCTCGTTCCACTTGGGGTTCGACCGGTCGCTCACCGTCGCCTCGCGATGCAGCGACAGCCCGCGCTCCGGCGTGCTCATGGAGACGAGGTAGGTCATGCGGTCGCCCGCGTTGAGATCCATGTACCACGCCACCGGTCCGAGGCCGTGCGTCGGGTACAGGTTGCCGTTCATCCGAGTGTGCCAGCCGCGGCGCCAGAGCCCTTCATCGCGATCCTCGAACAGGATGTGCCGCAGGTCGTGCAGGTACGCCGCCGACCCGTACAGCACCTCGCCGAGGACGCCGTCGTGGACGAGGCGGTTCACCATCATCTCGTTGTAGCCGTAGTTGCAGTTCTCGAGCTGCAGGCAGTGACGCTGCGCCTGCTCCGAGGCATCGACGAGGGCCCACAGGTCCCGGAGCGTCGAACCCACCGGGCATTCGGCGCCGCAGTGCTTGCCGTTCCGGAGCGCGGCGAGCAGGACCGGCACATGCCACTCCCACGGCGTGGCCGTGTAGACGAAGTCGATGTCGTCGCGCGCCACGAGGCGCTCGAAGTCGCGCTCGCCATTGGTGTACACGGCGGGCGCAGCCTGACCAGCGTCGGTGCACATCTTCACCGCGCGCGCGGCCTTGTCGGCCACGGTGTCGGCGACGGCGACGATGCGCACGTTGTCGATCGCGAGCAGCTCCGAGAGCACGCTCCGGCCGCGGAGTCCCGTGCCGACGATCCCGATGCGGACCGTCTCGTGCCGCGCGAAGGGGACGCCCTTCATGGTGCGGGCGAAGTTGGTCCTCGCGGGCGCCGCGTCCGGCGCGGCGGCCGCCGTGATGTCCTCGGCGATGGCCGGGAGGGGCGAGAGCGCGCTGGCGCCGGTGATCGCGGCGCCGGTGAGGAGCGCCTGCTTGAGCAGGTCGCGACGGTTCAGGGAGGAGTCGGTCATCAGGGAAAGATGCCGTCGCCGCACCCGTCCCGCGAGACGGACGGCTCAGTCCGGCGCGGCGCGGAAGGTCAGCTCGACGCGGCGATTGCGCGCCCGCGCCGCATCGTTGCGCCCGGTCACGGCGGGTCGCTCGGCGCCATAGCCGTGGACGATGAGCCGCTCCCCCGGGATGCCGCGCCCCATCAGGTAGGTCCGCACCCGGTACGCGCGGGCGAGCGACAGGGCGAAGTTGGATTCGCCGAACCCGACGTCGTCCGCGTGCCCATCGACGTCGATCGTGTAGCCGGTGCGCCCCTCGAGCTCGCGGGCGACGCGATCCAGCCGCTGGATGGCATCGGCGTCGAGATTCGTCATCGCGGTCTCGAAGTACACCGCGTCCAGCCGGATCGCCGCGGCCCCGCTCGGGGTGACCGCGGTGACATCGGCGACGGTCGGCGGCGGTGCGACCTCGGCGGTCGGCTCGGCGCAGGACGGCAGGAGGTCGAGGAGGACCGGGAGCTGCCAGGTGAGCTCCACGCGACGGTTCCGCTGGCGGCCGGCCGACGTCGCGTTGGTGTCGCGCGGACGGGCCTCGCCGTACCCCACCGCGGTGATCCGCGTGGAATCGACGCCCTTGGCGACGAGATAAGCGCGTACCGCGCGCGCGCGCGCGGCCGACAACTGCCGGTTGTAGTCGTCCTCGCCCATGAAGTCGGTGTGGCCGCTCACTTCGACCGGGATCGTCGGTCGCCGCTGCAACTCGATGACCACGCTGTCGAGGATCTCGCGGGAGCGCGGACGCAGCGCCGAGCGGTCGATCGCGAACTCGAGGCCCTCGAGGACCGTCTGCGTCTGCGGCGTCGGCTCGGGGCAGCCGCTGGCATCGACCATCTTGCCGGCCGGCGTGTTGGGGCAGCAGTCCATCGCGTCCGGGACGCCGTCGCCATCGCGGTCGGGGATGACCTCGGGCGCGGGGAGCGGCACGACGGGCGTGACCGGCACCGGCGGCGGTGCGAAGCGGAGCACGCTGTCCACGAACGCCTCGAGCGACGTCGCGCGCCGCTCGTGCGGCTCCGCGCTGCACGCGGCGCCCTCGGCCGCATCGTGGCCGGCACGCACGAGCTCGATCTCGAGCTGCGCGACCTCCTCCGCGACGAGCTCGAAACGCGGGTGCGCCTTGAAACGCCGGACCTCGTCCCACAGGTCCGGCCGGACCTTCCGCGTCCCCGAGATGAGCGGCGTGGTGGCTTCCACCGCCTGCGGTCGCGAGAGGACGAGCACGCCGAGGAGCCGCGAGGCCTGCGCGACGCTCTCCTCGATCACCGGGCCGCGGTCGTTCGCCCAGTACTCCTCGCGCGCGAAGGCGAGCCAGGCGTTCGCCTTGGCCGTGAGGTACCGGCGCGCGGGATCGCGCGACGGGGTCGCGGCGACCACATCCAGCCGCTGCTGCCAGGCGCGGAGCAGGGCGAGATCCCCGGCGATGGCCTCGTCGGTGATCCGCGCCGCCGACGTGCTGAGCCCCGACGGCCCGGTCGCGGCCGGCGTGCACGCCAAGGCCAGCCCGACCAGCGCGAGCGCGCCGAGCAGACGGGACCGACGGGGCACGACGGCAATGCGCATCAGGGGCGGGGCGAGGGAACGGGGGCGGCGGCCGGGACCGGTGCCGTTGTCGGCGTCGGTGCGGGAGCCCCGAAGATATCCTCGGCGAACTTCCAGCCAAGGTCGATGTAGAGCCCGCGCTGCGTGCTGTTGGCGTCGGTGAGCCCCGCCGACTGCACGCCGAAGAAGTTCGCGCCGACCGCGAGGCGCATGTTGCGCGCGAGGCGCCGGCCGAGCTCGGCGCCCAGGCCGTACTCGCGGTCGTCGATGCTCCCGGCGAAGAGCGCGCGCCCGATCAGCGCGGCGTCCCAATCCTTGGAGAGGTCCACGAGGCCGCGCGCGCTCAGCAGCTGCGCGTTCTGGCGCGACCCGATCCCGCCGAGCACGTCGCGACCGAACTTGGTCGCGTACTGGCCGGTGACGGTCACGTTAGACCGCAGACGGACGTTCGCGTGCGCCGAGAGGATGTGCGCGCGGCTGAGGGAGGCCGTGAGCCCCGTCGGCGTGCTCTCCTCGTACCGGTACTCGTAGCGCGCGAGCGCGTTCCAGCGGTCGGTGTCGGTCTGGCGGAAGGCGACGCCAAGCTGGCTGCGGCTCTGCACCTGCTGGTCGGCGACGACGCTGTAGAGCGAGCGCCCGAGCAGGGTCAGGTCACGGCTGACCTTGCGGGCGTAGCCGAGCGTGCCGAGCCAGCTGTCGCCGCCGGTGGCATCGCGGAACTCGAGGCGCGCGGTGCCGCGCCAGAGCGGGTTGCGGGTGTACTCCACGCCGCCGGTGACCGCCGTGGCCTCCTCGCCGGTCCCCTTCAGGCGCTCCACGCGCTCGAAGGAGGAGTTGAGGACGAAGCCCTGCGCGACGGTCCAACGGTTCCGGAGCCCGATGGCCGCCTCGGCGTCACGGCCCGCGAAGGCATCGCGCGCGCGATACTCGGTGAAGGCCTGGTTGCCGACGAGATAGTCGGTGTCGATGCCGAACACCGTCTGCGCCGTGCCCTGCGCGCCGTTGAGCGCGTACGGGCCGGCGAAGGACGAGAGGAACTCGTGGCGGCCGTAGAGGCGCGTCCGCTTGGCGACGAGCAGGTCGGCGCCGAGCGCGGCGCGACGCTGGTCGGCCTCCTGGATGTCCTGCTCGAACTCGCCCCACACCGAGGCGCGGCGTTCCTTCGCGATCTCGGCGGTGATGCGGGTGCGGAGCGCGTTGGTCGCGTTGGGCGTGGCGCCGAGCGTGGTGGCCGTCGTCGGCGTGGTCGTCTCCGACGCATGGCGGAAGCCGGCCTCAACGCGGAGACGCTGGTAGAAGGCGCGCTCGACGCCGAGCATGACGCCGTCACGACGCCCGCCGGTGACGTTGTCCGCCGTGCGGAGTGCCTCGGCCATCACGCGCGTGCGCGGGTCGAGCGTGTAGGTCCCGCGCCCGCCGAGCTCGGTGCGGCCGCCCTGGAAGGTCGAGGAGAGGTTGGCGAAGGCGGAGTCCGACCGACCGGCGAAGACGCGCGCCTCGACGCGCGTCGAGCGATGGCGCAGCTCGAGCCGCGACGCAGCGCCGCGCGCGAGGCTGTCGCCGTCGGTCTGCGCCGCCTCGGCGAGCAGGAAGGTCCCCTCGGCGAGCTGCACCGTGGCGGTGAGGCCGAGCAGCGAACGGGCGTTGCCCGGCGCGGCATCGCGCACGACCGTGCCGCCCAGTTCGAGTCGCTGGGTGACGCGGGTCTGGCCGGAGACGCCGGCCTGCCAGTACGCCTCCCCGCCCTGCTCCACCTCATAGATGACGCGGATCGAGACGGGATTGAGGTCGGCATCGAGGCTCGGCACCGGGCGGCGGAAGATGATCCGGCCGGTGAACGGCTCGAGCGTATAGTCGCTGAACCGCTGTTGCGGTTCGGTGCGGACGACGAGGCTCGGCTGGTTGCGGTCGCGCGTGATGATCTCGACGCGCTCGGTGTTGAGGCGCACGTCGCGCCGCCGGAGCGTGTACGGGCCCGAGATGCCGAGTCCGCGCAGCTCATCCACGACCTGCGCGAGGCGGCCCTGGCTCGCGAACACGTCGAGCACGCCGCGGCTGCCCTCGAGGTGCTGACGGGCGCCGGTGAGGGTGCGATCGTATGCGCTGAGCACGCGTCCGTCGACCGCCGACGGCGTGGAGAAGTCGCCGTAGAGGAAGTAGCTGCGGTCCTTGTCCACGCGCACGTAGAAGCGACCCGCCGACTGCGCGTCGAACTCGCGCACCGAGGCGTCGCCGTACACCGGATAGAACTCGTCCGGCCGGATGTCACGCTTGAGGCGCTCGTACTCCTCGCGCTCGGAGTCGAAGGCGAGCGTGAGCAGATAGTCGCCCTTCACCTTGCCACGGAGGTAGAGGGCGCCGCGCGCCCCGGCGCGGAGGTCGCCATCGGCGCTCGCGACGGCGACGTCGCGGAGGACCTCCTCGAAGCCATCCTCCGAGCGGGCCGGCGCGAGGGCGCCGGTGGAGAGCGACCGGAGCGAGAGGCGTGCCTGCACGACGCCGGTCGCGAGCAAGGCCTGCTCGGCGGCGGCGAAGTAGATGTGCTGCGTGGTCTGCAGCGCGTCGCTGGTGATGCGCACCTCGCCCTCGCCGGCCTGCGTGGGTGCGGCCAGCTGGAACACCGCCCCGCTGTCGCCGATGGTGGTCTGCACCCCCGGCTCTGACGGATCGAGGTCCTCCACGAGCCAGCGGCCGAGCGACGTCTCGAGCGTGATCGGCCCGGGCGCCGAGACCCGCGTGCCGCGCGCATCGACGACGCGCACGACCACCGGCACCACGCTCACGCCATCGGCGGGGAGCGCGACCTGGGGCAGGCGCACATCGAGGCGGTGCCCGTTGGCCGGCGCGGTGGCGCGCGACGAGTCGGGGCGCAGGAGGAAGGTCTGCAGCCCGTCGCCGAGGGTGCGGACGCCGGTCGCGAGCAACGGACGGTAGGCGCTGCGCACCGAGTCGGTGCCCGCGATCGCGCCCGCCACGACTCCCGGCGCGCCGGCCACAGCACCCGGCGCGACGGGACTGGTCGCCGCACCGCCACCGAGCATCGCCGCCACGCCGCTGGCCACGCTCGTGCTGGTCGGCGTGCCGCCGATCATCACCGTCCCGCTGTCGGCGACGAGGCCGCTGACCTCGCCCTGCGCGCGGCGGTCGAGCACCGCGCGCACGACCGCGTCGGTGCGCCGGATGGCGAAGCTCGCCGAGTGGAGTTCGCCCATCGTCAGGTCGACGAAGCGGCTGCGCGCGTCGCCGGCGTTCCGACGACCCGTCTCGATCAGCTCGGCGCCCGGCGGGAGCGTGCGCTCGTCCACGCGCAGCACGTGGCGGCGCGGGCTCAATCCATAGATCGAGAACTTGCCCTCGACGTCGGTGATGACCGCGGTGCCGTCCTCGAGGATCAGGCGCACGCCCGGGACGCCGATCTCGTGCGCGCCCTGCACCACCGCGAGCGAGTCGCACTCGCAGTCGATGAAGACCTTGCCCACCACGATCGCGCGGTCGGTGAAGACGCCACCCTCCACGCGCACCTTGGCCGCCGCCGTCGAGGAGACCGAGCCGGCCAGGGCACTCGAGGCGACGGCGCGGTTGATGCCGTCACCCAGTCGCGCACCCGCGCCGACGCGCAGGCGATAGGTCACGGCGACCGAGTCGCCCGCGTTGATCGTGCCGATGGTGAAGCGGAGCCGGGGTCCGAGGCCGCCCGTCGGATCGGTGATCGCGACGCCGTCCACGCGCGCGGTGCCCGGCACGTAGGAGAAGCCGGACGGGAGCGCATCGTCGAGCACGACATCGGTCGGCGTGGTGGTGCCACCCGCGCGGATGACGACGCGATAGTCGAGGACGTCGGCGATCTCGACGACGCCGCGCGACGCCGACTTCTCGACGCTCAGCTGGAGGTCGGAGACGAGCACCGGCGAGGTGGTCGCGACGTTGTTGCCGATCGAGACCTCGTCACCGAGCGTGGAGACGAGGACGCGGTTGATGACCGACGGCAGCGCGGCCGCGCTCACGCCGACCGTGAGCGTGAAGCTGGCCGACGCGCCGGGGAGCAGCGCCGACGTGCGCACGCAGGTGACGACCGCGCCGATCGCCGAGCAGTTCCAGGTCGGCCCGGCCGCCGCGACGTACGTGAGGCCGGTGGGCAGCGTATCGATGACGGTGATGTCGCCCACCGTCGCCGCCGGGCCGACGTTGGTGATCACCATCTCGTAGGTGCCGGTGCCGCCCACGCGGAAGACGCCGGCCGGGGTCTTCGTGATCGAGAGATCGATCGCCGGCGTCACGACCGTGAGGTCCGACGCGGTGTCGTTCGCCGGATCGGTGTCGCCCGGCGTCGCGACCTGCGCGCGGTTGGTGACGCTCGGCAGCGCCGCCGCCGCGATGTCGGTGACCAGCGTGATCGTCGACGTCGCGCCCGCCGCGATCGGCGAGGGCGTGCTGCAAGTGACGACCTGGCCGCCGACGCCGCAGGTCCAATCGGTGCCGGTCGCCGAGACGAAGGTGAGGCCCGCCGGGAGCGTGTCGGTGACGGTCGTCGTGCCGCTCGTCGGTGCCGGCCCGACGTTCTCCACGGCGAGCGTGTACGTCCCCTGCAACCCGACGGTGAAGGTCCCCGTGTGCGTCTTGCTCAGCGCGAGATCCGGCTGCTGGATGAGCGTGAGGTCGCTCGCGCTGTTGTTGGCCGGCGGATCGTTCACGCCGAGCGGCGCGGCGATGGTCGCGGTGTTGGTGAGCGTGCCGCCGCCCGACACGATGGACGAGACCGTGAACGTCGCCGTGCCGCCGACCGCGAGGTCGACCGTCGTGGCGATGTTCCCGGCCCCGGTGGGGACGGCGCAGGACGAGCCCGGCGACGCGACGCAGGTCCATGACGGGTCGGCGAGCTGCGCCGGCATCACGTCGGTGACGGTCGCGCCGGTCACCGCGCTCGGGCCGGCGTTCGAGGCCACGATGGTATACGTCACCACCGCGCCCTCGGCGATCGTCGTGCGCCCGTCGGTCTTGGTGATCGACAGGTCGGCCGTCGCCGTCGCCGTGGTGACGTCGGTCGCGCTGTTGTTCCCCGCCGGATCGTTCGTGCCGACCGGCGCGGTGATGGTCGCGGTGTTGGTGATCGCCCCCGCGCCGCTCACCGTCGCGGTGAGCGTGAAGGTGGCGCTGCCACCCGCGAGCAGGTCGACCGTCGCGTTGAGGTCACCGGTGCCGCTCGCCGGGCAGGCCGAGCCGGCGCTCGCCACGCAGCTCCAGGTCGCACCCGAGAGCGCGGCGGGGAGCAGGTCGGTGACGGTCGCGCCGACGACGGCCGACGGGCCGGCGTTGGTCGCGACGATCGTGTAGGTGAGGGTCCCGCCCTGCACGACGGTCGCGGCGCCGTCGGTCTTGGTGATCGAGAGATCCGCGGTCGGGACGATCGCCGTGTTCGCGTCGGTCGCGGTGTTGTCCCCCGGCACCGGATCGTCGATCCCCGCGGGGAGCGCGACGGTCGCGGTGTTCGTGATCGTGCCGGTGCCCGTGGCGGTCGCGGTGAGCGTGAAGGTGGCGGTGCCACCCACCGCGAGATCGACCGATGCCGCGAGATCGCCGGTACCGCTCGCCGGGCAGGCCGAGCCGGCGCTGGCGGCGCAGCTCCACGTCGCACCGCTCAACTGCGCCGGGACCACGTCGCTCACCGTCGCGCCCGTGACGGCGCTCGGCCCCGCGTTCGTGACGACGATCGTATACGTGACCGTGCCGCCCTCGACGACCGAGGTGACGCCGTCATCCTTGGTGATGCGCAGATCCGCCGTCGGCGTGATGACGGTGTTGCCGTCGGTCGCGCTGTTGTTGCCCGCGGGATCGTTGGTCCCCACCGGCGCGGTGATGGTCGCCGTGTTACTGAGCGCCCCGGTCCCGCTCACCGTCGCGGTCACGGTGAAGGTCGCGGTGGCGCCGCTCGCGAGGTCCACCGTCGCATTCAGGTCGCCCGTGCCGCTCGCCGGGCAGGCCGCGCCCGCGCTCGCGGCGCAGGTCCACGTCGCGCCGCTCAGCTGGGCCGGCAGCACATCGCTCACGGTCGCGCCCACCACCGCGCTCGGGCCCGCGTTGGAGGCGACGATCGTGTAGGTGAGCGTGCTGCCCTGCGCCGCGACGGTCACGCCGTCGGTCTTGGTGATCGACAGGTCCGCCGTCGGCGTGACGACGGTGTTGCCGTCGGTCGCGCTGTTGTTCCCCGGCGCGTCGGCGACGGTGATCGGTGCCGTGACGGTCGCGGTGTTCGTGAGGGTGCCGGTGCCGCTCACCGTCGCGGTGACGGTGAAGGTGGCCGTGCCGCCGTTCACGAGATCGACCGTCGCGTTCAGGTCGCCGGTGCCGCTCGCCGGGCAGGCCGAGCCGGCGCTCGCGGCGCAGGTCCAGGTCGCGCCGGTGAGCTGCGCCGGGAGCGGATCGGCCACCGTTGCCCCGACCACATCACTCGGGCCGTTGTTCGCGACGACGATCGTATAGGTCAGCGCATCGCCCTGCGTCACGCTCGTCACGCCGTCGGTCTTCGTGATCGACAGGTCGGCGACGCCGGTGCCCAGCGCCGTGGAGGTGGCGGCGACGTTGTTGCCCGCGACCGGGTCCGGCGTGGAGCTCGCCGCCGTCACGGTGCTCACGATCGGATTCGGCGCGACGTAGCCGCTCGGCACGGTGTAGGTGACCGTGAAGGTGCGCGTCGCGCCGGGCGGCAACGTGCCGAGCGCGCACGGGAAGCCGGCCGGGCAATCGCCCGCGGTGCCCACGAGCGTGAGCCCGCTCGGCACCGGCGCCGTGATGCTCACGTTCGCCGCGTCCGACGGGCCCGCGTTGGTCACCGTCACGCTGTAGGTGATGTCGGTGCCGGCGACCGCGGTGGCCGGCCCGGTCTGCGTCACCTGCACGTCGGCTTGCGGCGTGATCGCGTCGCTCGTGCTGCTGCTGTTGTTCCCCGCCGGATCGTTCGTGCCGACCGGCGCGGTGACGGTCGCCGTGTTGGCGAGGGTGCCCGTCGCGCTCGGCGCGAGCGTGCCGGTGAGCGTGAACGTCGCCGAGCCCCCCGCGAGGAGATCGACGCTCGTCGTGATGTCCCCCGCACCGCTCGCGGCGCAGGCGGACCCGGCGGTCGCCGCGCAGGTCCACGTGGCACCGCTCACGGCCGCCGGCACCAGGTCGGTCACGGTGGCACCGGTCACCGCGCTCGGTCCCGCATTGCTGACCGTGATCGTCCAGCTCACCGCGGCTCCCGGGACGGGCGCGCCGCTCGTGAGCACCTTCGTGATCGCGAGATCGACCGTCGGCACGACCGCGGTGTTGTCGGTCGCGCTGTTGTTCGCGAGGGACGGATCGGTGTAGCCGACCGGGCCGGTGATGGTCGCCGTGTTGGAGAGCGCCGTCGCCCCCGTGACGGTCCCCGTCACCGTGAACGTCGCGATGGCGAAGGCCGGGAGATCGACGACGGCCGAGAGGTCACCGCTGCCCGAGGCCGGGCAGACCGCGCCGCCGCTCGTGGCGCAGGTCCACGTCGCGCCGGTGAGGCCGGAGGGGAGCACGTCGGTGACGGTCGCGCCGGTGACCGCCGAGGGCCCGTCGTTCGTCGCGACGATCGTGTACGTGAGCGTCGCGCCCTGCACCACGCTCGCCACGCCATCGGTCTTGCTGATGCGCAGGTCGGCGGTGGGCACCAGCGGCGTGTTCACCGTCGCGCTGTTGTTGGCCGCGTTCGGATCCGGCGTGGAGCTCGACACGGTCGCGGTGTTCACCACCGGCACCGGTGCGATGTAGTCGGCCGGCACCGCATAGCTCACCGTGATGGTGCGCGTCGCGCCCGGCGGCACCGTGCCGAGCGCACAGGGGAAGGCGGTGCTGCAATCGCCCGCGGTGCTCACGAACGTGAGCCCGGTCGGCGTCGGGTCGGTGACGACGACGTTCGCCGCGTTCGACGGTCCGACGTTCGTCACCTGGATCGTATACGTGAGCGGCGAGCCCGGGACGATGTTGATCGGCCCCGTCTTGGTGATCGCGAGGTCCGCGCTCGGCACCAGCGAGTTGACGTCGGTGTTGTTGGCCGACGACGGATCGGAGACGCCGGCGGGCGGCGTGACCGTCGCCGTGTTCACGAGCGTGCCGACCGCGCCCGCGGCCACGGTGCCGGTCGCGGTGAAGACCACACTGCCGCCCGCGGGGAGGTCCACGAGCGCGCTGATGTTCCCCGCGCCCGACGCCGGGCAGCTCGCGCCGCCGGCCGCCGCGCAGGTCCACGTCACCCCGACGATGTCCGACGGGAAGTCATCCGTCACGAGCGCGCCGAGCGCGGTGCTCGGTCCCGCGTTGGAGGCGGTGATGGTGTAGGTCACCGGCGCGCCCGGCACCGAGGTGGCCGCGCCGTCGGTCTTGGTGATCGAGAGGTCGGCGACCGGCGAGCCGGTGGAGGTCGACGCGACCGCCGTGTTGTTGCCGAGCGCCGGATCGACCGTGATGCTCGTCGCGGTGACGACGTGCTGGATGGGATCGGGGCCGGCATAGGCGCCCGGCACCGCGTAGGTGATGGTGAAGGTCCGCGTCTCACCCGGCGCGAGGGTGCCGAGCGAGCACGGCATCCCCGCCGGGCAGTCGCCGGTGCTGCTCACGAAGGTCGTGCCCGAGGGCTCGGCCGCGTTGACGTCCACCGCGACCGCGTCCGACGGCCCGTTGTTCGTCACCGTGACGCTGTACGTGATCGAGTTGCCCGGCGTGACCGACACCGGCCCGGTCTGCGAGACCGCGACGTCGGCGCGCGGTGCGAGCAGGTCGGTCGCGGTGGCGCTGTTGTTCCCCGCGGGGTCGGCGACGCCGAGCGGCGCCGTGACCGTCGCCGTGTTGACGAGGCTCCCCGTCGCGCCGGCGACGATCGTACCCGTCGCGGTGAAGGTGACCGTCCCGCCGCTGAGCACATCGACCGAGGCATTCAGGTCGCCGCTGCCGCTCGCGCTGCCGCAGGCCGAGCCGGCCGTGGCGCTGCAGGTCCAGGTGACACCGGTGAGGATCGCCGGGAAGGCATCGACGACCGTCGCGCCGGTGACCGCGCTCGGTCCGGCGTTGGTCACGGCGATGGTATACGTCGCGGGGAGCCCCGGCACCGGCGTGCCGGAGCCGAGCGCCTTCGTGATCGCCAGGTCGGCGAGGGCGGTGATCGCGGTGTTGCCGTCGGTGGCGCTGTTGTTCGCCGTGGGATCGTTCGTGCCGACCGGCGCGGTGATCGTCGCGGTGTTGCTGATCGTGCCCGCGCCGGTGGCGATCGCCGTGACGGTGAAGGTCGCGCTGCCGCCGGCGAGGAGGTCCACCGAGGCGTTGAGGTTCCCGCTGCCGTTGGACGGGCAGGCCGAGCCGGCGCTGGCGGTGCAGCTCCAGGTGGCCCCGGTGAGCTGCGCCGGGAGCAGGTCGGTGACCGTCGCGCCGAACACCGGCGACGGGCCGGCATTGCTCGCGACGATCGTGTAGGTGACGGTGCCGTTCTGCGTGACGTTCGCGAGGCCGTCGGTCTTGGTGATCGACAGGTCGGACGTCGGCGCGACGACGGTGTTGCCGTCGGTCGCGCTGTTGTTGCCGGCCGGATCGTTCACGCCCACCGGTGCCGCGACCGTCGCGGTGTTGGTGATGGTGCCGGTGCCGGTGACGGTCGCCGTGACGGTGAAGGTCGCGGTGCCGCCGCTCGGCAGGTCGATCGTCGCGCTGATGTCACCCGTGCCACTCGCCGGGCAGGCCGAGCCGGCGCTGGCGGCGCAGGTCCAGGTCGCACCGCTCAGCTGCGCCGGGAGGAGATCGGTGACGGTCGCCGCGACGACCGGCGACGGGCCGGCATTGGCCACGACGATCGTGTAGGTGAGCGTCCCGCCTTCATTGATGCTCGTGACCCCGTCGGTCTTGGTGATCGACAGGTCGGCGGTCGGCGTGATGACGGTGTTGCCGTCGGTCGCGCTGTTGTTCGCGGTCGGGTCGTTGATCCCCGGCGGCGCGGTGATGCTCGCGGCGTTGGTGATCGTGCCGCTGCCGGTGACCGTCGCGGTGACGGTGAAGGTGGCCGAACCGCCGCTGGCGAGGTCCACCGTCGCGCTGATGTCGCCGCTGCCGCTCGCCGGGCAGGCCGAGCCCGCGCTCGCGGTGCAGGTCCAGGTCGCGCCGGTGAGCTGCGCCGGGAGCAGGTCGGTGACGGTCGCGCCGGTGACCGCGGACGGCCCGGCGTTCGACGCGACGATCGTGTACGTGATCGTCCCGCCCTGCACCACGGCGGTGACGCCGTCGGTCTTGGTGATCGCGAGGTCGGCGGTCGCGGTGATGACGGTGTTGCCGTCGGTCGCCGCGTTGTTCGCGCCCGGATCGTTCGTTCCCGGCGGTGCGGTGATCGTCGCGGTGTTGCTGATGGTGCCGGTGCCGCTCACCGTCGCGGTGACGGTGAAGGTGGCGGTGCCGCCGCTCGGGAGGTCGATCGTCGCGTTCAGGTCGCCGCTGCCGCTCGCCGGGCAGACCGACCCGGCGCTCGCCGCGCAGGTCCAGGTCGCGCCGGTGAGCTGCGCCGGGAGCAGGTCGGTCACCGTCGCGCCGGTCACCGCGCTCGGCCCGGCGTTCGACGCGACGATGGTGTAGGTGAGCGTCCCGCCCTGGTTCACCGCGGCGACGCCGTCGCTCTTGGTGATCGAGAGGTCGGAGGTCGGCGCGATGACGGTGTTGCCGTCGGTGGCGCTGTTGTTCCCCGCCGGATCGTTCACGCCGCCCGGCGCGGTGACGGTGGCGGTGTTGGAGAGCGTGCCGGTGCCGGAGACCGTCGCCGTGACGACGAAGGTCGCGGTGCCGCCGCTCAGCAGGTCGACGTTCGTATTGATGTCACCGGCGCCGGCGCCGAGCGCGCAGCTCGAGCCCGCGCTCGCCGTGCAGGTCCAGGTCGCGCCGGAGAGCTGCGCCGGCAGGAGGTCGGTGACCGTCGCGCCGGTGACATCGGACGGACCGGCGTTCGCGACGACGATCGTGTACGTGAGCGTCGCCCCCTCGTTCACCGCGGTGACGCCGTCGGTCTTCGTGACCGACAGGTCCGCCGTCGGCGTGATGACCGTGTTGCCGTCGGTGGCGCTGTTGTTCGTCGCCGGATCGTTCACGCCCACCGGTGCGGCGATCGACGCGACGTTGGAGAGCGTGCCCGTGCCGCTCACCGTCGCGGTGAGCGTGAAGGTCGCGGTGCCACCGCTCGCCAGGTCGACGCTCGCGTTCAGGTCGCCCGTGCCGCTCGCCGGGCAGGCCGAGCCCGCGCTCGCCACGCAGGTCCAGGTCGCGCCCGTGAGCTGCAGCGGCAGCACGTCGGTCACCGTCGCCCCGACGACCGCGCTCGGCCCCGCGTTCGACGCGACGATCGTGTAGGTGATCGTCCCGCCCTGCACCACGCTCGTCACGCCGTCGGTCTTGGTGATCGACAGGTCGCTCGTCGCGGTGATGACGGTGTTGCCGTCGGTCGCGCTGTTGTCGCCGGCCGGGTCGTTCACGCCCACCGGCGCGGCGATGGTCGCCGTATTGGTGATCGTGCCGTTCCCCGTCGCCGTCGCGGTGACGGTGAACGTCGCCGTGCCGCCCGCGACGAGATCGACGGTCGCGGCGATGTCCCCCGTGCCGCTGGCCGGGCAGACCGAGCCGGCGCTCGCCGAGCAGGTCCAGCCGCTGACGGTGATGTTCGCCGGGAAGACGTCGGTGACCGTCGCGCCGGTGACGTCGCTCGGGCCCGCGTTGGTCGCGACGATCGTATAGGTGAGCGCCCCGCCCTGCAGCACGCTCGTCACGCCGTCGGTCTTCGTGATCGACAGGTCCGCCGTCGGCGTGATGACGGTGTTGTTGTCCGTCGCGCTGTTGTTCCCGGCCGGGTCATTCACGCCCGGCGGGGCGACGATGGTCGCGGTGTTGGTGAGGGATCCGGTGCCCGTCACCGTCGCCGTCACCGTGAAGGTCGCCGTGCCGCCGGACAGGAGATCGACCGTCGTCGCGATGTCGCCCGAGCCCGAGGCCGCCGCGCACGCCGAGCCGACGCTCGCGGCGCAGGTCCAGGTCGCGCCGGTGAGCGATCCCGGGAGCAGGTCGCTGATCGTCGCACCCGTCACCGCGCTCGGACCGGCGTTGCTCGCGACGATCGTGTAGGTGATCGTCCCGCCTTCATTGATGCTGGTGACGCCGTCGGTCTTGGTGATCGAGAGGTCGGCCGTCGGCGTGACGACCGTGTTGCCGTCGGTCGCGCTGTTGTTGCCGGCCGGGTCGTTCACCCCCACCGGCGCGGTGATCGTCGCCGTGTTGCTGATGGTGCCGGTGCCGGTCACCGTCGCGGTGACGCTGAACGTCGCCGTCCCGCCGCTCAGCAGGTCGATGCTCGCGTTCAGGTCGCCCGTGCCGCTCGCCGGGCAGGCGGACCCGGCGCTCGCGACGCAGGTCCAGGTCGCGCCCGTGAGCTGCGCCGGGAGCGCATCGCTCACCGTCGCACCGGTCACCGCCGACGGGCCGCCGTTGGTCGCGACGATCGTGTAGGTCACGGTCGCGCCCTGCACCACCGACGTCACGCCGTCGGTCTTGGTGATCGACAGGTCGCTCGTCGCGGTGATGACCGTGTTGGCGTCGGTCGCGCTGTTGTTCCCCGCCGGATCGAACACGCCCGCCGGCGCCGTGACGGTCGCGGTGTTGGTCACCGGCCCCGCGCCCGTGGCGGTCGCGGTGACCGTGAACGTCGCCGTGCCGCCGCTCTGCAGGTCGACCGTCGCGTTCAGGTCGCCGGTGCCGCTCGCCGGGCACGACGAGCCGCCGCTGGCGGTGCAGCTCCAGGTCGCGCCCGAGAGCTGCGCCGGGAGCAGGTCGGTCACCGTCGCGCCGGTCGCCGCCGTCGGGCCCGCGTTCGACGCGACGATCGTGTACGTGATCGTCCCGCCCTGCACGACGCTCGTGATGCCGTCGGTCTTGGTGATCGACAGGTCGGCGGTCGGCGTGATCACCGTGTTGCCGTCCGTCGCCGAGTTGTTGCCCGAGGGGTCGTTCACGCCCACCGGCGCGTTGATCGTCGCCGTGTTGGTGATCGTGCCGCTGCCCGACGCCGTCGCGGTGACGGTGAAGGTCGCGGTGCCGCCGGCGAGCAGGTCGACGCTGGCGCTGATGTCGCCGGCGCCCGAGGCGACCGCGCAGGCCGACCCCACGCTCGCCGCGCAGGTCCAGGTCGCGCCGGTGAGCTGCGACGGGAGCAGGTCGGTCACGATCGCGCCCGTCACCGCGCTCGGCCCGAGGTTGCTCGCGACGATCGTGTAGGTGAGCGTGCCGTCCTGGTTGACCGCCGTGACGCCGTCGGTCTTGGTGATCGCGAGGTCCGCGGTCGGCGTCACGACGGTGTTGGCGTCGGTCGCGCTGTTGTTCCCCGCCGGGTCGTTCACGCCCACGGGCGCGGTGACCGTGGCGGTGTTCGACAGCGTGCCGGTCCCGAGCACCGTCGCGGTGAACGAGAAGGTCGCCGTGCCGCCCACGAGCAGGTCGATCGACGCAGTGAGGTCGCCGCTGCCCGAGGCCGCGCCGCAGGCCGAGCCCGCGCTGGCGCTGCAGGTCCAGCTGCCGCTGCCGAGCGTGGCCGGGAGGAGGTCGCTCACCGTCGCGCCGGTCACCGCACTCGGCCCGGCGTTCGACGCGACGATCGTGTACGTGACGGTCCCGCCCTGCAGGACGCTCGTCACGCCGTCGGTCTTGGTGATCGAG